>NZ_VPBM01000012.1:0-126766 GCF_013418745.1 Acinetobacter sp. YH12126
ACTGTGTTTCAGAAAGCTTCTTTGAATCGATATATTTCATCCGCAGATTATGCATGAATATTTAAAATTCTTCGGTACAAATAATCAGCAAGAGACTGTTCGTTTTTTGATTTATGAAAGAGGCTTATTTTTTCAAATATTGTTCAGAAACTACTCCATTGCAATGTACGAAAAGATTTCGTCGTTCCGTGAGCTCTATAAAAACTGGCCATGATTCCAACCCTGTTGTGAGAGTTAAGTTATATTTACTTTCCATCCAATCAAATTGCTTTGAGTGACTTTCTCTTAATAAATTTTCAACTTCTTGATTTATAATTTTTTCACGGGCTTCTTCAATACTATTTAAAGTACTTAACTCTTCAAAAGAAATTGTTTTTTGTTCAGCCTTAAGTAGTTCAGGTTTATTTTTAAGAATAAAAGTATTTAATTGGCCTAAAAATGAATCATATTCAGAAACAAAAGTTACCAAAAATGATTGTGGTAATATTTCTAACGCTAATTGAGCTTGTTTTCTCTTTTTACTCATACGTCCTATTGAACGAGCATGTTTAAAGCTAATTTCGAAACCAGTATTTCCGTCTTCATGTGTGGTGGGTGTGCCATATTCTTCAATAATCTTATTTAGACTGTCATTTGCATTAATAAGACTTTCAAATGCTGATTTCATCTGAAAAGGGATAATTTCATTTAAAGCTACAATCTTATGTAGATAGTCCTCGAGTATTTTATGAAGATTTATATTTTCCATATTTTTTACGTTCAAATTGTAAGTCTTTAATATTATATAAAAAAATCCCCTCACACGAGGGGATTTTTTTCAAACTAACTATTGAACTGAATCATCCAAATTCGGCGCTAACCAGCGTTTCGCTTCATCCAAAGTCCAGCCTTTACGCTTTGCATAATCCTCAAGCTGATCGCCTGCGATTTTACCCACGTTAAAGTATTGGCTTTCAGGGTTTGCATAGTAGAAACCGCTGACTGATGAAGGTGGCCACATTGCAAAACTAGAAGTCAATTGCGTACCAATCTTATCGGTAGAACCTAACCAATCAAAGAGTGGCGCTTTTTCAGAATGCTCAGGGCAAGCAGGGTAGCCCGGCGCAGGACGGATGCCTACATACTTCTCTTTAATCAATTCTTCATTGCTTAAGGTCTCAGACGCTTGGTTGCCCCAGAACTCTTTACGGATGCGCTCATGCAAATGTTCTGCAAAAGCTTCCGCAAAACGGTCACCCAAAGATTGCGCCAAAATCGCTGAGTAGTCATCGCCTTTGGCTTTGTACTCATTGGCCATTTCTTCTGCACCAAAGATGGATACCGTGAAACCGCCCAAGTAGTCTTCTGCGACACCTTTAGGCGCAATAAAGTCCGCTAATGACAAGTTTGGTTTACCTGTCACTTTATCAGACTGTTGACGAATGTGATGGAAGGTATGCGTAACCGATTGACCATCTTCGCTATACACTTCAACCGAATCCGCTGCTGAACGGTTTGCAGGGTAAATACCAAACACAGCACGAGCATCAAAACGTTTGTTGTCGATGATGTCTTTTAGCATGGTCTGTGCTTGTTCATATAAGTCAGTTGCTGCTTCACCTACAACTTCATCAGTTAAGATAGCAGGGAATTTACCTGCCAAACTCCAAGAAATGAAGAACGGTGTCCAGTCAAAGTATTCAACCAAAGTTTCCAATGGATAATTGGTCAGCGTTTGCGTACCAATAAAGTTTGGCTTCACAGGCGCATTGGCAGCAAAGTCAATTTTTAAGCCATTTTCTACAGATTCAGCATACGTCAGTTTGGCCGCTTTTGGCTGTTTATTGGCAATACGCTCACGGACTTTTTCATATTCAGCACGGGTTTCTGCAACAAACTTCGGTTTCATTTCTTTAGAAAGTAAAGTTGTTGCTACACCCACCGCACGAGATGCATCGGCAACATAAATCACCGCATCATTTGAATATTGCGGATCAATTTTCACTGCCGTATGCGCTTTTGAAGTGGTTGCACCGCCAATCATCAATGGAACATTAAAGCCTTTGCGCTGCATTTCTTTCGCAACAAAAACCATTTCATCCAGTGACGGCGTAATCAGGCCAGATAGACCAATAATGTCGACTTTCTCATCAATGGCAGTTTGCAGAATCTTCTCGCAAGGCACCATCACGCCAAGGTCGATGATGTCATAACCATTACAGCCAAGTACTACGCCCACGATATTTTTACCGATGTCATGTACGTCACCTTTCACGGTTGCCATCAGGACTTTACCCTTAGATTGGCCAGCTGTTTTTTCCGCTTCAATGAATGGGTTGAGCCAAGCTACGGCTTGCTTCATGACACGTGCAGATTTCACGACTTGCGGCAGGAACATTTTGCCTGAACCGAACAAATCACCTACCACGTTCATGCCGTCCATAAGCGGACCTTCAATCACATCGAGTGGACGTTTAGCTTTCAGACGTGCTTCTTCAGTATCTTCATCAATAAAGGTGGTGATACCTTTCACTAAAGCATGCTCAAGGCGCTTTTCTACGGGAAGCTCACGCCATTCCAAGTTTTCCACTTGTTTTTGCGCAGCGCCTTGACCGCGGTATTTTTCAGCAACTTCAAGCAGCTTTTCTGTAGCTTCTTGATGGCTTTCACCTTGGTTTTGGTTCAAGATCACATCTTCAACCGCAGCTTTCAGTTCAGCATCAATATCATCATAAATCGCCATTTGACCTGCGTTGACGATACCCATAGTCATGCCTTGCTGAATGGCATGGTATAAGAACACTGAGTGAATCGCTTCACGTACAGGTTCATTACCACGGAAGGAGAACGATACGTTAGACACACCGCCTGAAATCATCGCATGTGGTAAGTTTTGCTTGATCCAGCCTGTTGCTTCAATAAAGTCCACAGCATAGTTGTTGTGTTCTTCGATACCTGTTGCCACTGCAAACACGTTCGGGTCAAAAATGATGTCTTCAGCAGGGAAGCCCACTTCATTCACCAATACATCATAAGAGCGTTTACAGATTTCTTTTTTACGTGCAGCAGTATCTGCCTGACCTTGTTCATCAAATGCCATCACAATCACAGCTGCACCGTACTGACGGCACAAACGTGCTTTGTGTACAAACTCGTCATAACCTTCTTTCAAAGAAATCGAGTTAACAACCGCTTTACCTTGTACACATTTTAAGCCTGCTTCAATGATTTCCCATTTAGATGAGTCAATCATGATCGGCACACGTGAAATTTCAGGTTCAGAGGCTACAAGATTCAGGAAATGCACCATTGCGCCTTCTGAATCCAGCATGCCTTCATCCATGTTGATATCGATAATCTGAGCACCGGCTTCAACTTGCTGCTGTGCAACTTCTAAAGCTTCGGCAAAGTTTTCTTCACGGATTAAACGTAGGAATTTTTTAGAACCTGTCACGTTGGTACGTTCACCGACGTTTACAAACAGCGAATCTTCTGTAATGTTGAACGGCTCTAAACCGCTGAGACGGCAAGCGGGTTTGGTTTCTGGCACTTGGCGCGGCGCAATGTCTTTTACGGCATTGGCAATAGCGCGGATATGATCCGGCGTTGTACCGCAGCAACCGCCCGTGATGTTAATCAGGCCGCTTTCTGCAAATTCTTTAATAAATGCAGCTGTTTGTTCGGGGGTTTCATCATAACCGCCGAAGGCATTTGGTAAGCCAGCGTTCGGATGGGCTGAAACAAAAGTATCGGCAACGTCAGCAATGGTTTTTACATGCGGACGCATGGCATCTGCACCTAGGGCACAGTTAAAGCCAATCGACAATAAGTCACCATGACGCACAGAGTTCCAGAACGCTTCAGCAGTTTGGCCAGTTAAAGTTCGGCCAGAGGCATCGGTAATGGTGCCTGAAATCATCAATGGCAATTCGTAGCCAATTTGGTTGAAGACTTCTTTCACTGCAAAAATGGCAGCTTTACAGTTTAAAGTATCGAATACAGTTTCGATGAGCAGAATGTCGGCACCGCCTTCAATCAGGGCATGCGCAGCTTGAATATAGTTTTCTTTAAGCTCATCAAAAGTAATATTACGAAATGCTGGGTCATTTACATTTGGCGAGATCGAGCAAGTACGTGAAGTCGGGCCAAGCACACCTGCTACAAAACGCGGTTTTTCAGGCGTTGAGTATTTTTCACAAGCTGCTTTGGCAATACGCGCTGCTTCACGGTTGATCTCTGATACCAAATCTTCCATGTGGTAGTCAGACATTGAAACTTTTGTGCCGTTAAAGCTGTTGGTTTCAATGATGTCTGCGCCAGCATCGAGGTAGGCTTCATGAATGCCTTGAATGATTTGCGGCTGAGTCAACACCAATAGGTCATTATTGCCTTTGAGGTCAGATGCCCAATCTGCAAAACGCTCACCACGGTAGTCAGCTTCTTCGAGTTTATGACGCTGAATCATGGTGCCCATTGCACCGTCGATAATCAGAATCCGTTGAGCGAGCAGCTCTTTTAGGGTGGCAAGCGTGGACATAAATAACCCCAATCCGATGGAATATAAAATCGGCAAATATATTAACAGAATTCATTGCAGTTTTATTGATATTCAATGATCTTCACAGCGCGCAATTATTAGCTTGTTGAATTAATGAGCAATATTGCAACTTGATAATTTCATATTCCAATTTCATATAAATGTATGGAAAGCTTCATGAATTTGTCATATTGCTCAGGCAAGATTAAAAAAACATCCATTAGGGCTATGCAAAATGACAAAAAAACATGACAGATGAAATATAAGTTGAAATATTGGGTTTCAAAGAAAATAAAGTTTAAATACGCAGATTAAATAACTGATTTACTTTATGAAAGTAGAGTAGGGAAGTCGGTTTTTAACACTTAAAAAAAACAAATAAAGCATGAAAAATTGCTTTATATGACACCGCTTTGTCATATAATTGTCATAATTAAATTGAACAATATGGGGATTTTAAAATCCTCTATTCCTGCCTGCATGAATTCTAAACAAACTCCCGTAGATTCAGCGCACACGTCGACTCCTCAAAAGTCCACGAATGTTCATGTGCCTACACCGAAATTCTTTATGCCGGTATTTTTAACGGTGATTATTTCAACGTTGATTTATATTGGTTTTCAGGTGACTGCCGATTTAGCGCATGTTCCGCCTTTAAGTCTTTATTCAATGATTTTATTGGGCACAGCCTTATTCATCGCACTTGGCTTTGAATTTGTAAATGGTTTCCATGACACTGCAAATGCAGTAGCAACAGTGATTTATACCAACGCCTTGTCAGCACCGGTTGCGGTAATGTGGGCGGGTTTCTGTAACTTCCTAGGCGTAATGGTTGCCAGTGGTGCAGTCGCTTACGGCATTATTGCTTTATTACCTGTTGAATTGATTATGAACGTTGGTTCAGGTGCAGGTTTTGCCATGGTTTTCGCAATGCTGATCGCAGCGATTTTGTGGAATTTAGGGACTTGGTTCTTAGGCATCCCAGCGTCTAGTTCGCATACTTTGATTGGTTCTATTCTTGGCGTTGGCATCATGAACTACCTGTTAAATGCAGGCGGTGGTGCGAGCGGTGTAGATATGGAGCAGGTGCTTAAAGTCGGTAAGGCGTTATTGTTCTCTCCACTGATTGGTTTCGCATTTGCAGCCCTAGTTTTCTTGTTGGTGAAGCGTATTTTCCGCAAACAGCTAGAATTGTTTCAGCCACCAGAAGGCAATAAGCCGCCACCACCACTGATTCGTGCAATTTTGATCTTTACCTGTACAGGTGTAAGTTTTGCGCACGGTTCAAATGATGGTCAAAAAGGTATGGGGTTGATCATGCTGATTTTGATCGGATGTGTGCCATTGGCTTATTCATTGAATAAGAACTTAGATAATCAACATATTCAATCTTTCCATCAGTTATCTGCTCAAACTGCGACTGCGATCTACGCAGAGCATAAGGATATTCCTGATGCAAAGGCACGTGATGTACTCACCAAATACATTCAAACCAAAGAAGTCAGCCCAGAAGTTGTGCCAGCTTTGGCAAGTTTGACCGATCATTTAGGTGAGCGTGTTGCACAGTATGGCGACTTAAAAGATATTCCTGAACAAGAAGTATCTTCGATTCGTAATGATATGTACCTCAGTACCACTGCTTTTAAACGTCTAGATAAAGCTGAACAACTACCAGCAATGGCAGAAGCTGAACAAAAAACTGTGAAGGAATATCGTAGTCACTTAGACTCCTTCTTACAGTACATTCCAACATGGGTAAAAGTCGCTGTTGCATTGGCACTGGGTCTTGGAACCATGGTGGGTTGGAAACGTATTGTCGTGACTGTAGGTGAGCGTATTGGTAAAAACCACATGACCTATGGTCAGGGTATGTCTGCCGAGCTTGTTGCTATGTCAACGATTGCTGCTGCGGATGGTTTTGGTATGCCAGTATCGACTACACACGTACTTAACTCTGCGGTTGCAGGTACCATGGTTGCGAATAAGTCAGGTTTGAACTTTGCAACAGTGAAGACCATTCTATCGGCTTGGGTCTTCACTTTACCTGCAACGATCTGTCTATCAGGTTGCTTGTACTGGTTATTCTTGAAAGTGTTCTAAGTAACTCAAATTCCAGATATAAAAAACGCTGCTTCGGCAGCGTTTTTTTTTGGCTTTATCTCAGACATCACCGATTTTAATGGGATGACTGAGAGCTGAATTAGAACAATCAAACTAGCGAGTTGAAGCTTTGCAAAGTTCAACACTTATTTGAACCAATGCCGTTACGCTTTTTTAAACAGTCCCAATACTTTTTTCACGGGTAATTTCTCTTCAGCAAAACCATATAGCGCTGCAAAAGGTAAGGCAGTACGCGCCAAATAAGCCACACGCCATAAGCCACCATGGTTGGCACCATGCATCATGAGTTCTAATGGATGGTCTAGCGCCGTTTCAGGGTTAGCAACCGATTGAGGGTTTCTCAAGTCGTGAATCCATAAAGCCGCCATGAGTGCATTGGTGGTTTCAGGTTGGAAGGATTCCACATCAAATAAACTCGCACCATTAAATGCGGCCTTTAATAATGGATTCTTCGTTACTGAGCGAGTCGTGGTGGATGGCGCAATATTGATACTAACCCGCTGACCATTTTGACGTGCGACAGTTGCGCGCCATTGTTGGATACGTTTTGCGAGTGCGTAGTTTGGACCTTGTTCCACCACCAAACAGTCAGCAATACCATAGGATTTTCCATTGTCTGCTGTGGTGGTTTGCTCATTATTTTGCTTAAAGAAATGCTGACCTGTGACTTTGGCAATGCTTTGCGTCAATAGCTTTTGTGCAGACGCACGGTTTTGGAATTTGGCTTGCGCTGCCGTAACAATCTCTTCTGGAACCGCATAGACATCGGTCGGAGTACACATAAACATCAAGCTGGTGTCGGCTTTTTGCTGGCTGACATAGGCCATGATGCTGTCCATGGCCATTGCAACACGAACATGCTTTTCACCATCTAAATAGGCAATTGCAGCTAGATCTAGTTGATGTTCACTTTGTGCAAGCCATTGTGCAATTTCAGGAATGTGTGTCAGTAAATTGGCACCCAATTTGTGTTTTAGTTCTTGAATGGGTGTGTCTTCATGCACAGCGTCGAGACTTGGTGCATATAAAGTGGCATTACCGGCTTGAACCGTACTTAAGATTCGATCCCAAACACGTTCATTATTCAGGTCAATTGCCACAATATTGGCTTTCCATTTTGCTAACCACGTCAGAGGGCCAGCTTCGGAGGCAGCACCCAAAAGCACCATTGTCCGATCTGACAAATCGAACCATTCTGGGTGTGCAATGGCTTCACGTAATGCGTCGGCATGACTTGCTTCAATAATGCCAGCATCTTGCCATTTTTGAATCTGAGCCTGTAAAGCCTCACCTTGAAGTTTTTGACCATGATAGGGCACATACCACTCAGGCGCTGCGTCACTTTCACCTTTTAATTTCACGGTATGCAGCGGATGTGCAGTCAAAGCTACTGCATCTTTGAGCGTATACTTTTCTTGATTACGATAAAACTCAAAGACGTGATGCGCTTTATTTAAACCTTGCTCAGCAATGTTGATCGCAGCTTCAGATGATTGAATTCCTTGTTCAACCAAGGCTTTAAAATATTCAGGATATTTTTTACGCCAGTTTTTTTCTTGTTTTGCACGTACAGAAGAGTGATGGTCAACTGCAGCTATGGCTTCAGCGATAATTTCACGACCAGTTTTAGATGTACTCGGCTTTTGGTTTGAAGCCGAAATGGGAAATTGAAGACCTTCAGTTGAACTCGACATGCAAAATATCTCAGCTAATTTTGTCATTAATATACAGATGTATACATTATCTATGCCAAATTAAAAAATAGGGTGGCATAAAGTGCCAGATTTATATGATTTGTCATGTGCTTTTGTGAACTTTCGTAGAATATACAGCTTCAAATTTTATTGCCGGAATTGAAAAAGCCTTCGGTTTGAAGGCTTGAAAGAAGAGGGCATTAAATCAGTAACGGCAAATCAACAACGGCCTTTTTTAGCCTGTCCGGGCGGGCAAAAGTCGCCATGTCGATCTGGGTACTTATAAGGATAGTGATTACGATCTGGGTCGACCACGATACTGCCTTCACGGGTGTGAACGTCACAAGCACTCAACACGCAGGTCAACAGCAAACTTGAGAACATCAGGACTATTTTCATTGGAATTTTCCCTTTTTTATTCTGTGTCATTTCAGTTTAAATCAGGGCAAGGATAGATAGCGTTTCAATCTGCTGTGAAATTGTATAGCTCGATATTCAAAGTGCGGTGTTGTAGATGTGGGAAATTGGCTAAAGAAAAGATCAAAGGACATGCGGCTTAACGCAGCACAATAAAAAAGCCTAAACTGAAACGGTTTAGGCTGTCATTTTACTGGTTACATCAGGCTGATTTTTTAAACTTAATGTTAGAAAGGAACGTTTAATAACTGACTTAAGAAATGTGGAATGAGCTTCGGTTCAAGAATAATCGTCATGATTACACCATACGCTGCGCCCCAAAGGTGTGCGCTGTGGTTAATGTTGCTGTTGCCACGTTTACCTGACCAGATACTGTAAGCAACATATAGCACGGCAAAAATAATCGCAGGAACAGGAATAAAGAATACAAAAATCAGTTTCCACGGTTCAAATAAAATATACGCAAAAAGTACCGCAGACACCGCCCCAGACGCCCCTAAACTTGCCCAATGGGTATCATGCTTATGTTTTAAATAACTCGGAATAATCGCAGCGATCAAACCGCCTAAATAAAACAATACAAAGCCCATGTCGAAGAAATATTGGCGATAAAAACTTTCAATCACGCTACCAAAGAAAAATAAGGTAATCATGTTGAACAATAGGTGCGCGCCATCTGCATGAATAAAACCATGGCTAATAAATCGGTCATATTCGCCACGACTGAGGGCTGGCGGCCAAAATAACAAACGATTCATCACTTTCTGATTTGAAAATGCAATCAGTGAAATCACCACCGTAATCAGGATAATGGTCACGGTGTGGTTAAAGGGTAGGCCCAACATATATGACTATTCTACTTGTTAAAATTTATGCTCAATAATGCCATTAAATCTGCCTAAAGCGTGAACTTTCAGAATAATTCCGACAATTTTAGTTGATTTTTTTCTAATGCCCCGCATCTTAAGTTAAAATAGCGACTTCAGCTTGAGGAAATATTGTAATGTCGACTGAGAACAACAGCACAGCAGTTGCTGAAGAAATTCCAAACCTATTGATCACTCCAAATGCCCAAGAGTATTTGAAAGATCTTTTGGATAAACAAAATACACCGGGCATTGGTGTACGTGTTTTTGTGGAAAATCCGGGTACGCCACGTGCTGAATGTTGTATGGCTTACAGTGCACCAGAAGAAGTTGTGCCTACAGACTATAAACAAGACTATCCAGATTTCCCTGCATTTATTGACACACCGTCTATTCCATATCTTTTGGATGCGGTGATTGACTATAACAAAGACCGTTTTGGTGGTCAGTTAACATTCCGTGCACCAAACTCAAAAGTGCCACGTGTGGGTCCAGATGCCTCTGTAGAAGAGCGTATCACTTATGTTCTACAGTCAGAAATTAACCCTGGCCTTGCAGGTCATGGTGGTAACTGTGCACTGGTAGAAGTGGTTGAAGATGCAGAACATGGTTTAACTGCAGTGCTTAAATTCGGTGGTGGTTGTCAAGGTTGTTCTTCAATCGATTTAACCTTGAAACAAGGTGTTGAAACAACATTGAAGCAGCATGTACCTGAGTTAATGCGTGTTGTTGACCAAACGGATCACAGTAATACTGAAGGTGCTTATTTCAAATAAGTTCAGTATTTTTATAAAAAAGCCGCAACCTTGCGGCTTTTTTATTGTCTAAATCAAAAAAACGAAGATTTTCAGATATTTCTAGGTTTTTTACATCAAAATGATAAGCTATATCACAAATATAAATGAGAATGATTATTAAAATTAATTGCAATATTGTTTGTGTTGGTTACAATGTGCAACACATTATTCTAGATTTCTCCATAAATACGTTTATTTGGAAGCACTCAATGACCAAACAACTATTAAAATCAACGCTTACACTTTCAATACTCTGTGCCTTGGTAAGTTTGACGCATGCAGAAGATGTGCACACTGAAGTACCAGATGAATCCGTAACGAAGATGGAAACCATTGTTGTTACTGCAGCAGAACAAGTTAAACAATCATTAGGTGCTTCAAAAATTACGGCAGAAGATTTAGAAAAAATGCCGGTTGTGAATGATATTTCAGAATATGTGCGCCGTATGCCGGGTGTAAATTTGACTGGTAACAGTGCCACAGGCCAGCGAGGGAATAACCGTCAGATTGATATCCGTGGAATGGGGCCTGAAAACACGTTGATCTTAATTGATGGCAAGCCTGTAAATTCGAGAAACTCAGTACGTTATGGCTGGCGCGGTGAGCGTGATACACGTGGCGATTCGAACTGGGTACCTGCAGATGCCATTGAATCGATTGAAGTGCTGCGTGGTCCAGCAGCAGCGCGTTATGGTTCAGGTGCGATGGGTGGTGTGGTCAATATTAAAACCAAGAAAGTGACCAATGAAGTGCATGGCTCTGTGGAAGTTTTTACCAATCAGCCCGAAGATGCTAAAGAGGGCGCAAGTCACCGTGAGAGCTTTAACTTAAGCGGGCCAATTCTTAAAGATGTTCTTTCATATCGTTTATACGGTAGTTATAACAAAACCGATTCAGATGCTGCGGATATTAATGCATTAATGGACAATGGCGCGCGTATGGCGGGTCGAGAAGGCGTTGAAAATAAAGATATCGCAGGGCGCTTGGCTTGGCAGTTGAATGATCAACAAATCTTAATGTTTGATGCAAGTGTTGGCCGCCAAGGCAACCGTTTTGCAGGCGACAGTCAAAACAGTGTATTTGATCCAGCCGATCCCAACAAAGCACCAATTTTATCGGCTTTAATCGGTGAAGAAACCAATACCATTTATCGTGATAGTTTTGCATTAACTCATGAAGGTACGTGGGGTTGGGGTGACAGTAAACTCATAGCGCAATATGACAAAACCAAAAATAAGCGCTTACCTGAAGGTACAGGCGGTAGTACAGAGGGTCAGATTAATAATCTTGAAAATAAACAAACGTCACATCTAGAAACCGTTCGTCTTAATGCAGAAGCCAATCTGCCGTTCCAATGGTATGTTCCACAGGTATTAACTTTAGGCACTGAGTGGGTCGAAGATGACTTTACCGATACGGTTAATACACAAGCTGGCGCAGGCGGTTTTGGTGATGCGCTGACTTCAGGTGACCGTTCACACATGGATTCACGGATTGCATCGGCTTATATTGAAAATAATATGAACTTGGGCGAAAGCACCGATGTCGTTTTGGCACTACGCTATGATAATCATAGTAAATCGGGTGATAGCTGGAGTCCAAGTCTCAATATTACGCAAAAGCTTGGCGACTATTGGACATTAAAAGGTGGTGTGGCTAAGGCGTATAAAGCACCTAATATGTACCAAAATGCGGAAGGTTATCTGTTAAGTACTCGCGGTAATGGCTGTCCGATTGGGCTGAGCCAATGTCTATTACAAGGTAATGGCGATCTCAAACCTGAAACTTCAGTGAATAAAGAATTAGGTGTACAGTTTGAAAAAGACATCGTAAATGCAAGCTTTGCATGGTTTCGTAATGATTATAAAAATAAGATCGTTGCTGGGGATACACGTCTAGAAGAACTAGAAGTAAATGGAACAACATATAATGTACTGCGTTGGATGAATACGCCAGAAGCCTTGGTTGAAGGTGTTGAAGGAAGTATTTCTTTGGACTGGGGTGATATCACGTGGACTAATAACGTCACCTATATGATCAACTCTGAAGATAAACGTACTGGCAATCCACTGTCAGTGATTCCAAATTACACAATAAACTCTATTTTGAACTACAACATCACGGATCGATTAGACAGTAACTTTGTCTATACCCAATATGGTCGTCAAAAACCACGTCAATATGCAGAAACCAGTCTTGAAAGCAAAAATGGCTTGGCGATGGATAGCGTGAAAAGTTATGGCATTGCAGGCATTAACTTTGGTTATAAATTTAATGCGGCTTTAAGTGCTCGTATCGGTGTGAATAACCTATTTGATGAGCAAAAACTGCGTGATAAAACGGTCAACCAAACATATAACGAGCCGGGTCGTGCTTACTATGCTAGTTTGAAATACCAATTCTAAGTAGTTCCAAAAGAAAAGCCGCTTAACGCGGCTTTTTTTATGTTGGGATATTTAAAATTTTCAGTGCTTCACTTGAGTAGTAGAATTGTTCTAAATAGAGACGTGAACGCTCACGCAAATAACCCGACTCAATCATTTGTTGAACGATAGGATTGAGTAAGTTTCGAAGTTCATGCTGAATCAGTGCTTCATCAATATTTAAATCACGCAGCAATAAATCAAAAGGGCGTTCTGCATTACGCACGTACCAAGCGTATACGCCATCATGCACTTGCTGTTTCATATACTCAGACTGTCGCATAAAGTCCCAAATTTCATGACCCATCGCAACCGTTTGCGGCAAGTCCTGAACTTCAACATAGTTCTTTAATACCGAAACTGGCAGCGCTTTAATTTTATGCCATAAATTGGCTTGAAAGTGGTACAGCTTATGATCATCAAAGTGCTGATTTAACACGGTTTCACTCATTTGACTGAGCTTTAAAATATTCTTTTGCAAGTATTTGCTGACAGCATTATCTAAATTGGTATCTGTGACATTTTCCAGTACCGATTTCCCCATTTTCATAAATCGTGAAACACCGGGTACCGATTTTGCAATCACTGAGTTGTCTAAATAATCTTGTATCGCATGTTGAATCAATTGACTGATCATGGCTGAAAATGCAGGATTGTTGACCATGGTATGAATTAAACGCTGACGATGTCCTTGTTTACTTGCCACATACTGCGCAATTTTATCGATGGTCAATACTGGGATGATTTCGGCAATCGTGGTGCTGTCATTTGCAGGGTGAATCAGTGCAAATTTGATATGTTCAGCAATTTGCTCAATTAGGAATTGACTTGCAGGGGTATTTAAAATTTGTTTCTGCAACAAGGCATTGATTTGATCAAAGCTCCAAATCTGCTGCAAAGATTGTTTACGAAACCATTGATAAAAATGGGTGAATTCAGTGGCTACGGTATCATTGTGTGAAAAGCTCTGATCTAAAAAGTTCAGTTGAGCGTCAATCAACTGCTCAATCATCGGGTTTTTCTGCATACTTTCCCTGAAGTCCCAGTCATGGGTATCTAAAAATGGCGAATGCTCAGTTTAACTGAATCAGTTTATCTACCAAAGGGTTTTTAAACTTTTGACTTTTCGCAAGGAAAGGTAAGTAATGGTCTGCAACTTGTTGTTGGGCTTCTAAGATTGGCATATGACCGACGTTATTTAAAATCACAGGGGTTTCTGCACGTTTCAGTAAAGACTTGAGTTCGCCAGCCACTTCCACATTAAAGATTTTATCTTGTTTGCCCCAAAGGATCAGGGTTGGTGCTTCCACCGTTCGTGTTAATCGGGCAAAAGTTTCAGGGGTGTAGATTCGATTGAGCGTGACGACTTGATCGATCATTTTACTGGTGAAGGGCGCACGCGCAATTAAGATATTCTCCTGCGCTTCTTTAAGCTGTGTCGGAACATTGGGCGGATTTTGCATGAGTTTATGCATGACATCATCTAAATCACCCGGTTTTGAAACGATTAAATTTTTAAGTTTATACGGGTCGCGGGTGTAACTGGTATTGGCCTGTTTATAAATGCCCGCGCTGTTGAGTAAAAATAAACTTTGGGTATCAAAAGGATATTGAGAGGCATATACCGTGGCAATGGAACCACCCAATGAGTGACCTGCAACATTCAGTTTATCTTCAATATGTATTTTAAGGACAAACTGGCGTAGTTGTTCCGTGACATTCGGCACTGAGACATCAAAATCGACCGGCACATGTGTATCGCCATTGGCCGGAAGGTCGGGGATGATCACGTGATAGTTCGGTGTTAAATAATGCGCAACACGATTCCAATTATCACGTGTGCCGCCTAAACCATGAATCAGCAAGATGGTCGGTTTAGAGCGTTGACCGCCTTCGCTATAACTCCAATTCACATTGCCGACTTGAACACTATGTGTGACTAAACCTGCCGCTTTACGCTCTTGGCTCAAATAATTTTGCACGATAGAGGGTACGGCAAAGTTTTTGCTGATGGGAGACGGATTTGCAGCCAAAGTGTTGTTGGCAGTAAACGTCATACAGCAAATTGTTGCTAGCTTGAAAAAGCCAAAAACGCGTGAATGATGTCCTTTCATTGACGTTTACCCCAGTTAAATCGAATCGATATATTTTTTAGATCATTTATATGACTATTATCAGAATGGGCTGAAATAGTAAAAGCGTATATTTATGAAATATATTGTAAATTAAAAATGACCTTTGTCATCCATTGCTTTTTTGACGTGGTTAAACTTGCGTTTTAATAATGTGAACCATTACAGAAAAAATAATTTTTTTTGATGAATGTGGAGTAGCATTTTCTATCAAGTTACATCGTCGTAGAAAAAATTCACAGCAATTGTTTTTGCAAGTGACAATCGATTCGACTGGGATTAAAATATTGCAACTTCGGATAAGGGTAATTAGAACATGCTAGCAGCAGCAGAAGCTTTAGATCGTTTAAAGAAAGGGAATCAACGTTTTGTAAACGGTGAAACGAATCACCCGAAGCTTTTGACGCATCAACAACGTGCTGAAATGGCCGAAAGCCAAGAACCTTTTGCGATTATTTTAGGGTGTTCAGACTCACGTGTTCCTGCTGAAATGGTATTTGACCAAGGCTTAGGCGATTTATTCGTGATTCGTGTTGCAGGTAATATTGTGGCACCGTCTCAAGTCGGTAGCGTGGAATTTGCAGCAGAAAGTTTTGGATGTCCTGTGGTCATTGTATTGGGTCATACACACTGTGGCGCGATTCATTCTACTATTGAAGCTTTAACTAACCCTGAGACACCGCCATCAGCAAATTTGATGTCGATTGTGAACCGCGTTCGTCCATCTGTAGAAATACTTATGCAAACTGAATTGAAAGATGACCTTGAAAAACTTTCAATGCATGCAGTACGTTCAAACGTTTTTGCCTCAGTAAATCAACTGCGTCATGGTTCAGCAGTCCTTGAAAACTTAATTGCGCAAGGCAAATTAAAAGTGGTGGGCGCTGAGTATTCACTCGAAACGGGTGAAGTAAGCTTCTACGATTTCTAAGCAAACTACAGTAAATACAAGATTTAAAAAAAGGCGCTCAAATGAAGCGCCTTTTTTAACGAATCCATTTTCACCCACTAAATTTATAAGCTTGCTTTGATCAATGGATATGCATTGTTCAGCAAAATCGGTTGCGCTTTGGCATTCGGGTGAATCTGATCTTGTTGCATTAAGTTTTTATGTCCCGCAACCCCTTGCATAAAGAAAGGCAATAATTTGACTTTGTACTGTTGGCTCAACACTTGATAGTTATTTTCAAAAGCTTGGCTATATGCCTTGCCATAATTCGGTGGAATTTTCATTCCAAATAAAATCACTTTCGATTTAGCCTGTTGGCTTTTTTGAATCAGCTGCGCTAAGTTTTTTTGAATTTGTGCAGGGGGCTGTCCGCGTAAACCATCATTACCACCTAACTCAATCACCACAAGGTCTGGACGATGGGTCTGCAATAGTTTGGGGAGTCGTGCCAAAGCACCACTGGTGGTTTCACCGCTGACACTTGCATTGACCACTTTATGTTGTTTCGGATACTGTTGGTCTAGACGTTTTTGTAATAAATGGACCCAACCTTGCTGCACTGAAACACCGTAACCTGCACTTAAGCTATCGCCCAAAATCATAATGGTTTTGGCAGAGAGCAGCATCGGGCAGAACATCAGTGCAATAGCCAGCAAGTAACTCAATAGACGATTATTTTGAATGCGATTTTGCATATAGGGAAGATATGACCCAACTCACGACAGATGTTGACATCATGCCACAGGCGATTATTTCTGCACAGCAATTGACACAAAAGATACAACTTCCACAAAAACAGTTATCGATCTTTGAACACCTCGATCTTGAAATCTTTGCCGGGGAACAAGTTGCGATTACCGGTCGCTCTGGTTCAGGTAAATCCACCTTGTTGGGGATTTTGGCGACCTTAGATCAAGCCAGTTCTGGACAGTTACAGGTCTGTGGTCAGGACATTCATTTATTAAATGAAGAACAGCGTGCTCAAGTCCGTTTGGCCCATATTGGTTTCGTCTTTCAGTCCTTCCAGTTGTTACCACACTTAACGGCACTGGAAAATGTCATGCTGCCACTCCGGTTACAAGCAAATTTTCAGGTCAAAGCTGCCGAAGAAAAAGCATTAAAACTGTTAGCAAAGGTCGGACTAGAACGACAAGCGCATCAAGCCCCTAAAGTTTTATCGGGTGGTGAGCAGCAACGGGTTGCGATTGCCCGTGCTTTGGTGAGTGAACCCGATCTGATCTTTGCAGATGAACCAACAGGTAATTTAGACAGTGCAACGGCACAGGAAATTGAACAACTGTTATTTCAGTTAAATCGTGAAATGGGAACCACTTTGGTATTGGTGACGCATGATGCCGATTTGGCCCGTCAATGTCAGCGCCACTTTGAATTGGTCAATGGTCAATTGATTGAGCATCGAACAGGAGATGCTGCATGAATCTTTTGGCATTGTTTCGACCACTCTTACAGCTGAGTTTTAAAACCACGGGTGTGTATTTATTATTGATCGCACTGACCTTGGCGATCAGTGCCACCACTGCTTTAAAGTTTAGCAATGTACAAATTCAAAATGCAGTAGCGCTACAAGCTGCTGAAATGTTGGCAGCAGACTTGGTGCTGACAGCCAATGAACCAATTCCACAAGAGTGGCAACAACAAGCCAAAGCACAGCAATTAAAACAATCGAATGTCACGCTATTTAGCAGCATGGCGCACACTGATCAGCAATTTGTCATGGTCAATGTCAAAGCCGTTGATGCTGCATTTCCATTACGAGGTGAACTCGAAACAGAACCGAAACTAAACCGTTCTATACAAGCAGGTGAGGTCTGGTTAAGTCCTCGTGCCATGGATTTATTGGGTGTAAAGGTTGGAGATCAGATCAATATTGCCGATGCTGCTTTTCAAGTCAGTGCCAAAATCATTCATGATACCAATCAAGAGCTTGGCTTCAGTGGTTTTTCACCGACAGTTATGATTGCGCAGTCTGAGGTGGCGAGAACCAATGCCATTCAAGTCGGGAGTCGGATTGAATATCGCCTGTTAATGGCAGGAGATGCACAAAATACCCAGCGCTTTGAAAAACTGTATAAGCAGAAATTTGGCGATCAAAGCGAAAGTGGTGCTGCTAACTCAGATCATACGCAGGTTCAAGATGCGGCTCAAAGCAGTTTGAAATTGAGAAATGCCAGTGAAGGCAATACTCGCTTAATGAAGCCGATTGCCAATCTTGAAACGTTTTTACAACTGGCGAATATTTTAACCATTCTACTTTGTGGTATCGCCATCGCATTAACCAGTCAGCGCTATGTCCAACAAAATCAGGATGCCATTGCACTGATGCGCTGTATTGGGTCGACCAAACAGCAAATATTAAGTGCTTATTTGGCTTTACTGTTGGTAGTACTCGGGCTTTCAATCCTGTTTGGAAGTTTGATTGGTCTGGGATTGGGTTATGGCTTATTGCAACTGATGCTACAGCTGATTCCAAATTTACAATTAGAGTTTTCAGCCCTGTCTATGCTGCTTGGCCCACTTCCCATTGCAATATTCACCAGTGCGATTGTGCTATTAGGATTTGTTCTTCCGAGTCTTTGGCAATTATTAGGGACGCCGCCAGCACGGGTGATACGACAACAAGAGCGTTCTGTACGTTCCATGCTTTGGATGCTCAGTTTCGGCACGCTCAGTTTGGTGGTGTTTTGTGTGGTTTTAACTGAAAATTTACAACTCACCCTGTGGCTGATTTGCGCCATCATCTTCCTGTGTATCGGCCTATATATGATGGTCTGGCTCAGTTTGAAAGCCTTGAAAAGTTGGGGGAGGAAAATCTCAGCATATATACGTACACCGTATCAAACGGCATTTCAAATTACTGCATTGGCATTAGGTCTAAGCCTGATTACGGTTTTAGCGGTATTACGTACAGATTTGCTGGAACGTTGGCAACAACAATTACCACAAGGGACACCTAACCAATTTGTCTATGGATTACCGCCATTTGAGTTGCAGGATTTTAATCAACAACTCAAGCAGCATGGTTGGCAAGGGACGCCGATGTACCCGAATATTCGTGGGCGTTTAGTTGCCAAAAATGATCTCCCTTTTTCGGATGCCTTAATTAAAAGCAATAATTCATTACGCCGTGAATTAAATCTTACGCAGGCTGCAACTTTTCCAAAAGATAATCAAATCATCGCGGGCAGTCAGCACTTTCAACAGGTTAACGAAGTATCGGTAGAGGTGAAAACCGCACAAGAACTGGGTATTCAAATTGGAGATCGACTGAGTTTTAGCCTTCCTGAAGGGATTTTACAAGCCAAGGTAATTAACCTTCGCAGTGTGGAGTGGGAAAGCTTTAGTCCAAACTTTTTCTTTATTTTTTCTCCCCAAACCATGGATGAAAATGCTGGCAGTTACTTGGGGAGCTTCTATGTTCCACCGCAAGATAAAAATCAGTTAATTGGTCTAATTCAGCAGTTTTCGAATACCGTGTTTATTGATGTCAGTCTAATTCTGGATGAGATCAAACGCATCGTCAGTGTATTGGTTCAGATTATTACTATCTTGGCGCTGTTGGTCAGTATTTCAGGTATTTTGGTCTTGGTTGCATGTTTGAACTTATTTATGGATGAACGTAAAAAAGAAGTGGCATTATTGCGTTCCTTCGGCAGTTCCAAGCAAAAGTTAAAGTCGATGCTCAGTTTGGAAGTCGGTTTGATGGGGCTAATTTCAGGTGTTGTGGCGTGTATTTTTGCCGAAGTGATCAGTGCGATTGTCAGTTATAAAATGGAACTGGTCATCCAGCTACATGCAGAAATGTGGTTGATCCTCCCACTGGTAATGACCTTAGTTTGTACTTTGATCGGACGTTATCGCTTAAGTTATCTTTGCGACATCCCACCCTTAGAAAGCTTGCGTGAATTAAATAGTTAAGGGGGGGAGATGGTTAACAGCCGAGCAAGTTAAGAGTGGAGCAAGAACCTAGTGCGTAGTTTGGATTTAGACAAGATTTGACGTGTTTTCAACATGTCTGTGTTATAGCCACAGGGTTCATTCCACTGTTTAACGTGCTGCGAGAGATTGCTTCATCAGCAGGATAAAGTGTTCCCAAAGCGGTAAAATCGGTTGGATTAATTGTTGGCAATGCAGATAAAACAGGTAGCATCCGACTGCTGCGGCGATTAGACCGATCATTTGAATGATTAGGGATTGATGTAATTTTTGTCCCACATACCAAATGAAAGCCAATGCAGCGCCCATCAACATACCGCCAATATGCGCGGCATTGTTAATCCCACTAATCATAAAGCCCATCGCGAGGTTAATGCCCATCACCATTAATAAAGTTTTTTTATCCAGATAAAATTGTTGGTTAGGTAACATGGGGAGCAGCGAAATAATCGTCAGCGCGGCACCCAGTCCCATCACTGCGCCCGATGCGCCTGCACCAATACTCGGAAAAAGCTGCTGATTGGCTGCACCTTCGGCCAATAATGCATAGCTGTCTTGAATGGTTAAATACCCACTCAACAAACTTCCCATCAGTCCGGCTAAAACATACAGGCCAAGGAAGTAGAAACGACCTAACATTTGCTCGGCAACACTGCCAAAAATATACAAAGCCCACATATTCAACATCAGGTGAATCAGGCCAAAATGAAAAAACATACTGCTGAATAAGCGGATGGGTTCCTCTAAAAAGGTTAAAGGTGCATAATCAGCACCCCAACGCAAAGCATCCAGTGTGTCGGGTTGGCTAACGTTCATTCCATGCAACACTTGCCAGCCAAAGAGTCCAACATTGATGGTAATTAAGAGTGCCGTGATCCACCACAGTTGGATTTGCAGCTTATGGGTTGATACAGCAGGAGGGCTGAGTTCAGACATGCTATTCTTGTACTGTGTCAAAATATTTAAAATAAGCTTAACATGAAAAAACAGAATTTCTGGAGTAACACACTGACATGAAAGCCTTTATTGTTCGTACATTGTTAATTCTTGTCAGTCTTGTGCTTTTGGTGCAGCTTTGGATCTTTGGTAGTCTGGTGTGGTGGCGTACACATCCTGTGGAATCGACAATGATGATGCGTTTAGATTATTGGTCTGAGCCATCAAAACCGATTAAACACGAATGGCGTGATTACGACCAAATCAGTGATTATGTCAAACATGCTGTTGTTGCCGCGGAAGATGGCAAGTTTTTACAACACAAAGGTTTTGATTGGGAAGGCATGCAAAATGCCTTAGAACGTAATAAAAATAAAGGCAAAGTAGTCGCAGGTGGGTCTACCATTTCTCAGCAATTGGCAAAAAACTTATTTTTATATAATAAGCGTTCATTTATCCGAAAAGGACAGGAAGCCGTTGCAACATGGATGATGGAACGCATGTGGACGAAGCAGCGCATTTTAGAGGTATATCTCAACTCGGTTGAGTTTGGGGACAACATTTACGGCGTAGAAGCTGCAACACAGCACTATTTTGGTAAAAGTTCACGGAGTTTGAGTCGAGAACAAGCAGCGTTTATTGCGGCTATTTTACCTAATCCAAAATATTATGATGAAAATCGACACGATCGTAAGCTAAATTATCGTAAGCGCATGATCCAAAAATATATGCGTTATAGCCATATCCCAGATTAATAACAATCGACACACCCGTCAAATGGCATGGTAGCGATTTGAATTACAACAAAAAGCTCATCTTTATGGGCTTTTTTTATGAAATTGTCACAAATTTGAAGCATACTAAACTGAGTACAGCACACATTTTTTAATATGGGTTTGAAATGAATACCGCAGCTGAAGTCGCGCAAGTACCTACTGAATATACTTATAATGATCGTTATATTAATCGAGAGTTATCGATTCTCGACTTTCATCTGCGTGTGCTCGAACAAGCGGTTGATCCGATACATCCATTACTTGAACGCATGAATTTCTTGCTGATCTTTTCACGTAACTTAGACGAATTTTTTGAAATTCGTGTTGCGGGAATGATGGAACAGCTAGACTTAGGCAATGAAAGCCGTAGTCCAGATGGCTTAACACCAAAACAAGTATTAGATGAAATTTCTGCGACAGCGCATGCGGCAATTGAGCGCCAGTATCGTATTTTAAATCAAGAAATTTTACCTAAACTGCGTGAGGAAGATATTTGCTTCTTACGCCGTGGTGAGTTAACCCCTGCACAATCGGCTTGGGTAAAAAAGTATTTCCAAGAACAAGTTGCACCAGTTTTAACCCCAATTAGTTTAGATCCTGCACATCCATTCCCTCGCTTGGTGAATAAGTCACTGAACTTTATTGTGACTTTAGAAGGGAAGGATGCGTTTGGTCGTCAGATTGACTTAGCCGTTGTACCTGCACCACGTTCGCTGCCACGTGTCGTTCGACTCCCTGATGAGTTAACCGGTGGCAAAGAGCATCATGTGATGCTATCGGCAATTATTCATGAACATGTCTCTGATTTGTTCCCCGGCATGACGGCGACGGGTTGCTACCAATTCCGCGTGACGCGTAATGCCGATTTGGCTTTAAATGAAGATGTTGAAGATTTGGCTAAAGCCCTCAAAGGTGAGTTGAATTCACGTCGTTTTGGTCGCGCCGTTCGCTTGGAAGTGACAGAAAATTGTCCGCAGCATATTTATGAATATTTGCTTGATGAGTTCGATTTAGAAGAAGAGCAACTCTATAAAGTAGATGGACCAGTTAACCTTGCACGTTTACTGTCAAACTTTAAACGTCCACATCTACGTTATGACGCGCATATTCCTGTTATACCGAAAGTACTCAAAAAATCTGAAAACATTTTTAGTGCGATGCAAAAGCAAGATATTTTGCTGCACCATCCCTTTGAATCATTCGCACCGGTAATTAATTTACTGCGTGAAGCTGCACGTGATCCACAAGTTTTGGCCATTAAACAAACGCTTTATCGAAGTGGCGCAGATTCGGAGATTGTGCAAGTTTTAGCGGAAGCAGCACGTAATGGCAAAGAAGTCACCGCTGTAATTGAGCTTCGAGCACGATTTGATGAAGAATCAAACATTGCTGTGGCTAATGTATTACAAGAAGCAGGCGCAGTTGTCGTGTATGGCATCGTGGGCTATAAAACTCATGCCAAAATGATTTTGGTGGTACGCCGCGAAAACAATAAATTGGTGCGATATGTGCATTTAGGTACGGGCAACTATCATGCGGGAAATGCGCGTATCTACACGGATTACGGTCTATTAACCACAGATAAAGAACTCTGTGAAGATGTACATCGTATTTTCCAAGAATTGACCGGTATGGGTAAAATGGCGAAGCTAAAAAAACTGCTGCATGCGCCATTTACCTTACATACTCAACTCATCAATTATATTGATAATGAAATTACTAATGCTAAAGCGGGCAAGTCTGCGCAAATTATAGTCAAGGTTAATGCATTAACAGAAGTTCAGTTGATCAATAAACTGTACGAAGCGTCACAAGCAGGTGTACAGATTGATTTAATTATTCGTTCTATTTGTTGTTTGCGTCCAGGTTTACCGGGGCTGTCTGAAAATATTCGCGTGCGTTCTATTGTTGGGCGTTTTTTAGAGCATACTCGAGTGTATTATTTCAGTAATAATGGTGATTCACGTATTTTCTGTTCAAGTGCAGACTGGATGGATCGTAATTTATTTAATCGCGTGGAAGCCTGTTTCCCAATTGAAGATCCAGCGTTGAAAAAGCGTATTTATCAATTAGGTTTAGTGAATTACTTAAAAGATAATCAGCAAGCTTGGTTGCTCCAAAGTGATGGGCGTTGGATTCGTACGCATGTTCAAGAGGGTGAGGAAGCACACAATTCACAGCATGTGCTTATAGAAGCATTTAAATAAATGCGTTAGAAAAGTAAGAGGGAGCAGTGCTCCCTTTATTTTTTTAATTTATAAGTTTTTTTGAATCATTTATCTGAACTAAATTTAGCTGTAGCTACTAATTTTTCGGTAGATATTTTTAACAAAACCATCAATTTGATACGTTGAAAGTTTTAACTCACGGACCATCTGCTCTTGAGTCGCGCTATGGCTGACCATATCTAAAATTTGGTATTCAGCTGGATTCAGACTGAGCTGTTTAGGTGCTGCATTTTGCGGACTAAAAGTTTCACTCAATAAAAATTTAGCAAAACTTGGATGCAATGCAGCGCCACCTCTTAAAATAGTTTTCAGTTGGTTGTAGGTATCTTCCATCGGTTGTTGAATCAACATATAGGCGGTTGCACCTAACTGAATGGCATGTAAGGTTAAATCTGTAGATTGTTCATTGACTAAAATGATGAGATTACTCGAAGGATAGATCTTTTTGATTTTATGGATGAAAGCGATATCAGACTGCTGAGTGATCACAAAAAAAATTAAATTGGGTAATTGATTGAAAATTTGTTGTTCTGCATCTGCTAAGCTTTCTGAAAATGTGATGAGATCTTCAGGATAACCGAGGTTTCCTAAGATGTTAAACAGCACTGTTTTTGAAGTCATTGATTGATGATCAATGATCAAAACGGGCACTGGTAATAAAAATTCACTCATCATACATTTCGCTCATTTATTATTTTTAATCAAATTGCATTTCCATAATGTGCATGAAAGTGAATTAGAAAAATATACCTAGAAGTAGTGATTTATATATCAAAGTATAATTAAGTTATTGTGATATAATGGAATTTAAGTAATGTATGGTTTTTTGTGTTTTTCATTATATTGAATGCAAAGATTTATAGGTTTTTCGTTTTTATTTTTAGAATATTGATTAAATAATCATCAGATTTAGATTCGAATTGAAAATAATAATTGAAATATGAAAGCTGTATTTTAATAACTGATAAATTGAACTGTTTATGTTGTGAGTTAATATTGATTTATTGCTTAGTTATTTTAAATATAAATATTAATAAATTTTCAAAATAATGTGATTTATTTCTCATCTATGTTTATTTTATAGCACAAAAATACTATTATAAAAAAAGCCCTTTGAAAATGAATCAGACATACTTTATCTAAAATACCTGAAACTAGTGATTTTAACGAAAGTTATATTTTACTAAGATGTATTTATCTTCTTACTTATCTGGCTAGTGTGAAGATATTGTCGAGGCGATGAATTGAGATATACATCAAGTCATATATTACCTTATCAGGCTACCTATTTGGGTTAGCCTTTTCTTTTTTCAGATACTGTATTTTTTCATTTTAAATTTTAATTCATCTCAACATTATTACTTCTGCATTATTCATTTCCGCCAAATAAAAAAGAGAGCACAGGGCTCTCTTTAATTTTTACACTGATTAATTAGTGTAGATTGTTAGTGATTTTCTGCAAGATTTGAAGCAATACATCAAATTCACTTTGAAGCGGTGTACTCTTACGTGTTACCAATGCCAATGTGCGTGTAGGACTTGCTTCAATTTCTTTCACAGCCAAATCTTCATTGGCTTTGATCATATTGGTATGAACTGCAATTTCAGGCAATAAGGTAAAGCCTAAATCTGCGGAAACCATTTCAACCAAAGTTGGCAATGAGCTTGCTTTTAAACGATGGTCATTTTTACGTTCACCAATCGGACAAGCACTCAAAGCATGATCACGTAAGCAATGGCCTTCTTCAAGCAACATTAAACGAGATAAATCTAGGTCGTCTAAAGATTTCGCTTGAGCTGCATTTTGGTCAGCTTTGTTGTACACCAAGAACAATTTTTCTTTGTTCACTTCAGCCACTTTTAGACTGCGAGTATCGAAAGGTAGCGCAAGTAAAACAATATCTAAATTGCCATGCTCTAATTTCTCAACAATTTTTTCACTTTGCGCTTCATGCAAGTGGAGTTGAATTTTAGGCAACTGCTTATGCACTTCATCAAGTAAAGGTGCAAGAAGGAAAGGCGCAATGGTCGGAATAACACCTAAATGCAAATCACCGGTTAAAGGCTCACTCATTTCACGACTTAAACGCATTAGGTCTTGCGCATCTGCCAATAGAACTCGGGCTCGACCGACAACTTGTTCGCCAAGTGGAGTTAAACGCACGTTTTGACGGTCGCGTTCTACCAAAACGCCACCTAATAAACGCTCAAGCTCCATGATCCCGCCAGACAAAGTAGACTGGGTGACAAAAGAACGACGCGCAGCTTCAGTAAAGTGTAGCGTTTCTGACAGTGTTACTAGATATGACAGCTGTCTTAAGGATGGTAATGCAGCCATAGTGTCCTAATTTATGATTTAAAGTGATCAGCAAACAAACCGCTAAGATATGGAATAAAATGCGGTGGGATATCATGCCCCATTCCATCAATTAATTCAAATTTAGCACCTGAAATAGCCTTTGCAACGGCCTTACCATGGCTTGGCGGCAGCAAACGGTCACGAGCTCCATGAACCACAATGGTTTTATGCTGAATTTGTTTATCCAACTGCAGCAGGGAACCTGTACATAATATTGCTAAAAACTGTTGAAGTACACCCGCTGGGTAATAACTCCGCTTATAGAGTTTACGTGCAGTTTGTATCGCTTCAAGCTGATTAATATAGCCTGGAGAGCCTATAATATTAAAAACTTTCAGGCTATGGTTAATAATGCCATCTTCATCGTTAGATTCAGGTTTTTCAATTAGACTAAATAATTGCTTTGGAAATGGCGGTGGAAGTAAGGGGTGGATGTTACTGGTAAACAGTAAGCTTAAGTTGTGCACTTTATCTGGATAGCGTGCCGCCACGATTTGAGCAATCATACCGCCCATCGAAGCGCCTAAAATATGGACTTTATCAAGTCCCATACGATCAATTAACAGTGCAACATCGTCTGCCATATCATATAGATCATAAGGCGCACCTTGATTCTCTAGACCTAAGGCAAAACGTCCCATCAGTTTAAAGGTGTTAAGGCGTGGGCCTGGGTTACGAATTTTACTCGACAGACCAATATCACGATTATCAAAGCGAATAACTCGGTAACCTTGATCTATTAGGGACTTACAAAAGAAATCGGGCCAATACAACATTTGTGCGCCGAGTCCCATAATCAGTAGGATTGCAGGATCTTCAGGATGACCACCCACCTCGACATGAAGTTCAATGCCATTGCCTAACTCTACGCGAGTTTCATGCATAAAAGAGGCATAAGGTGAAATATTAAACTGAAGGGCACTATTCATTGTTATTTTCCTTTAAAAAGGACGTCTAATATTATCAGGACGTCCTTGTATTTAAACCTTAAACTGAAGCAGGAATCAAGTCCGGAACCTGCTTAGTCAAAGTTAAGCGTTGCTTCCCAGCAGTTGCACCGAGCAGTACAAATCCACGTAATACGCCATCTTGATCGATCGCACGGGCAATCATGCCATCTTCAAGCTCTTCTGTTTCCCATTGGGTTTCTACATCAATTGGCGCAGGAAGGACAGTTAAAGGTGCAGCAGGTGTTTTAACAGCTACAGGCATGGCAGGATAATGCACTGCGGTATGTTCGCCATTGAGGGTTTTTGCCAAAGCACGCGCTTGTTGCATGATTGGCATCACGTATGGCAGAAGGGTACCATTGACTTCAGCACAGTCACCGACAGCATAGATATCTGCCAAGTTGGTTTCTAAGCCTTTATTGGTTAATACGCCACGACTGGTGTGAATGCCGGCTTGTTTTGCCAAGTTAATTTCAGGCTGTAGACCAATCGCAGACAACACAACATCTGCCACTAAGCTTTGACCATTTGCAAGGCTCACTTGATAGTCACCATTTTCAATACGTGACACTTTGTCGACTGTCGTACCTAAAACGAATTGAATACCCGTTTCTTCTAAATTGCTTTGGAATTTAGCGGCAACATGAGACGGCAGTAGGCGACCCAAAGGTTGCGGAGCTAAATCGACCACCGATACTTTCGCCCCAGTATTTTGGAGATCATTGGCAAATTCACAGCCAATCAAGCCTGCCCCTAAAATCACCACACGTTTATCTTCACGTGCTGCAAGCTGTTTACGGAAAGCTTTGTAGTGATCTAAATTGTTGACGACGTGAATGTCTTCACTGCCATCACCCGAAATAGCTAAGCGAATTGGATTTGCGCCGACTGCTAAAACAAGTTTTGAATATAGTTGTGTTTGAGTTCCATTTTGGCTTTCAATAGTAAGCTCATGTTTTGCTGCATCAATGGATTTAACCCAACTCTTATTGATGATTTGCATATTGAGTTGAGCCGACATTTTTTCGGCATCCCCTAGAGGGATTTGCTCAGGAGTTTTATTACCAACGAGCGCATTGGATAATGTCGGTTTAGCGTAGTTAATGGCATCATCCGCACAGATCATAATAAGTTCTAGTTCAGTATTTAACTTTCGAAATTCACGTGCAACGGCATATCCCGCCATACCAGAACCAATAATGACAATAGGGTGCATACTCAACTCCAAACACATTTCATATTTTTTAAAGACAAAAAAAAGACCATAACGATGATGGCCTTAGATTCTATTTATTAGATTTCAACCATTTCAAAATCTACTTTTGAGACGCCACAGTCTGGGCAAGTCCAATCATCTGGGATATCTTCCCATTTCGTTCCTGCCACGATACCGTCTTGTGGCCAGCCTTCTGCTTCGTCATAAATCCATCCACAAACGATGCACTGATACTTTTTCATTCCATTCTCCAAAAACTGACACAAAATTAAGTCAGTAAATACTTCATAACTGTATAAGTTTATACCTTAAGGTTAATTAGCCTTATACAGTAGACTCTTATGTTAAATTTTTACGCAGTTCTAACGATAAAGTAAAGTGGCTAAGAGTTTAATGAGTGAAATTAAAAGCAGAATGGCAGTGAGGGACAATAAATATCATCAAAACCCCAGATCTGGGAAAAATTGTCTGACAATATTTATGCCTATTGAAAGCTATATTGGAATTCATTTCCGTGAATTGGGTTCTAAATACCGCTTTTTCTATCTTCATAGACTAAAGTCTTGCAGAAAAAATCTCTAAAATCTTTTATTTTATGATTAGGAAAATATATATTTGATATTTTTTAAATAAATACAATATTAATAATCAATAACTTATGTAAATTTACTGTATCTTAAATATGCATTTTGGTCGGGGGTTAGCTGTTCTTTTCTCTCAAATCGCGTTAAAATTCACACATTCCTTCCTTAATTTATTTTCTCCTATTATGAGTAATTCTACTGCTGCGGCATTGTGGTCTAACATTCGTACTGTCCAAGATTTCCCAAAACCAGGAATTTGTTTCTTTGACCTTACGCCGTTATTTATGAATAACATCGAATCGTTAACTGATGCCCTAATTGCAAGTATTCCAGCTGAGCAATTGGCAGAAGTAGATAGCTTTATTGCAGTTGAAGCGCGTGGTTTTGTTTTGGCAAGCTTACTTGCCCAGCGTACGGGTAAAGGTTTGGTGTTGGTACGTAAAGCCGGAAAATTACCACCACCTGTTGTCGGTGTTGGTTATAGCCTTGAATACGGTTTAGATCGTCTTGAAATGTCAGCTGAAATCGAATCACAAAAAGTAATTATTGTGGATGACGTATTGGCGACGGGCGGTACGCTTCGTGCAGTGAAACAATTGGCTGAAAAATGTAAACACCAAGTTTTAGGCGCAAGCATTTTCTTAGATTTGCCTGACTTGCATAAAGATTTAGGTTTAAATATCTGGTCTGTTTTAGATGATAAAACACGTCCTGAAGCAGATGCTGCCTAAGCGTCAGGTTTAAAATGTAAAAAGCCTTGTCTACGACAAGGCTTTTTTATGTCTGATAAAAACGACGTTGCTGCTTATGATTTATTTTTTTAAGTAATTTAATTCGAGATGTTGGATTAAATCATTAATATTTTCAGGGCATTGTAGACGATGATGTCCACCATCCATCACTTGAACTTGCATATAGTCTTCGAGTTGTTGTTCTGCTTCATACATATCTAAGATTTCATCGCCACGTTCGATATATGCAATTTGTGGAATATCGTGATCCAAATCCATTTCATTAATTGCAGGGTAGTCGTCACGAAAGTCTGGATGCAGACTCGGGTTAGCAATCACACAAGGAATGCGATGAAACAGCGACATTTTCAAAGCCCAGTATGCCCCGAGACTATGACCGACGATGATATCGGGCTTAATGGTTTCAATACTCTCGTGGTAAAAGTCCGCAACAGTTTGAAAATTTAAGTTGCGATAGTCCACTTCAATGCAGAATTTTTGTTTTGCATTGATGGCATGGAACTTCGTAGATTCACGGGAAGAATCCAATCCATGTAAAAACAGAATTTTCGATAAGCAGGAAGTCATTGTTTTTCTACACACTGTTTTCAAACATTTTTGGATGTGTTGAATATTTTATTTTTCAACAATTTTATGGCTTCATTGTAGAGAGAATTGTCAAAAAGAGAATTTAGCTTTTGGTCTAATTTCTAGGCATTTAAAAGACTTTAGTCTTAAAGAAAATAGATTAAAAGGTTGAATTAAGCTATTGATATTTATTTTAATGTATTGATAGTTATAAGTATTTTTTAAAGCTTTTAGTTATCATTTGATATCGTTAAAATGTAGGTTTTCGAGCTTGAGTATTTAATTTTTATCTACTGCATATTTGTAAGGTATGTTTTATGTCTACCTGAAGGTATAACGATTAAAACATCTTACTTCGATAAATTTCTACTTATTGAAAAAATGCGCACATTGCTTACTGCTCAATTCAAAGGAAATCTGCTATGCTATGCAACTTCCGTTTTTTAACTATTTGAGACAGAGATGACGCAACATAACGCTCAATCGACTTCTGAACAAGCCATTTCCGAAAACGATTTAATTGCACAGCGTCATGCCAAGTTAGAGCACATCAAAGAGCACGCCAAGGAAACAGGTGTTAGCCCGTGGCCTAACACATTTAAGCGTGAACACTATGCACAAGACCTACAAGATCAATTCGCTGAAAAATCAAAAGAAGAAATTGAAGCAGGCGAAAAGGTTTATGTAAAAGTTGCTGGTCGTGTGATGTTGAACCGTGGTTCATTCATCGTAATCCAAGATATGACTGGTCGTATCCAGCTTTATGTACCACGTAAAGAGTTGGATGCTGATGTTCTTGCAACTATTAAAGCACTCGATTTGGGCGATATTATTGCCATTGAAGGTTATATTGGTCGTTCTGGTAAAGGTGACCTTTATGTTCATATTGAACATTTTGAGCTTTTAACCAAATCACTCCGTCCACTTCCAGACAAATTCCATGGTTTGACTGATACTGAAGTTAAATACCGTAAGCGTTATTTAGACCTCATCATGAACGAAGAAACACGTAAAACTTTTGAAATTCGTGCAAAAGTGGTGTCAGGTATTCGTTCATATTTGAGCAATGAGCGTTTCATGGAAGTTGAAACACCAATGATGCATGTGATTCCGGGTGGTGCATCTGCGCGTCCATTCGAAACTCACCACAACGCATTAGATATGCCTTTATTTTTACGTATTGCGCCTGAGCTTTACTTAAAACGTTTGGTCGTTGGTGGTTTTGAGCGCGTGTTCGAAATTAACCGTAACTTCCGTAACGAGGGTGTATCAACACGTCATAACCCAGAATTCACCATGATTGAATTTTACCAAGCGTATGCAGACTACAAAGACTTGATGGCTTTGACAGAAAATATGCTTGAAAAATTGGCCATTGACATATTAGGTTCGACTGATGTGCCTTATGGTGATGAAGTGTATAGCTTCAAAGGTCCATTCAAGAAAATTTCGATGTTTGATGCGATTCTTGAACACAACCCAACGTTCACTGCTGAAAATGTATCTGATCGTGAGTTCCTTGCAAACTTTATTAAAAAAGAACTGAAAGAGCAAGTAAAACCTGGTTTTGGTTTAGGCAAACTTCAAACCATCGTATTTGAAGAAACTGTTGAAACAGAACTTCGTCAACCGACATTCATCACAGAATACCCAGCGGAAACTTCACCATTGGCACGTCGTAATGATGAAAATCCACATATTACCGATCGTTTTGAATTCTTCATCGGTGGTCGTGAGTTGGCAAATGGTTTCTCAGAGTTAAATGATCCGATTGACCAAGCTGAACGTTTCCAAGCCCAAGTTGCCGAAAAAGATGCAGGTGATGATGAAGCAATGCATTACGATGCAGACTTCATTGAAGCATTGGAATACGGCTTACCTCCTACAGCGGGTGAGGGTATTGGTATTGACCGTTTGGTGATGTTATTTGCGAATGCTGCAAGTATTCGTGAAGTGATCTTATTCCCACATATGCGTCATAAAAACTAATTTAGTTTTTGAAATAAAAATCCCGCTTAATGCGGGTTTTTTATTTTGTATTTTTATTGAACATCTTTACCGAAATGATGAAAAAAATAAAAGGAGATACAGTTTCACCCTTGAATAAATGAGTTGAAAAATCTAAGGTGGGCTGTGAATTAAACTTGAGAAAAAGAGCATGTATTTAAGAAAGTCACTCTATGCTGCTGTACTGTTTGGATTATCAGTTCCTGTTTTTGCTCAGGGGATTGTATTAAATAATGAAGAGTTACGCGCAGATTTGAATTGGTTGAATCAGCAAGGCGTTATTCAAATTAGTACCTCAACATGGCCAATGAGTGGTGATGAAATACAGCGAGCGTTAACTTCTGCAAAAGTGATGACACCTGCACAACAAAAAGTATTACAAAGTATTCAAAATAAATTGACTGCCGAAAATGCATTATTAAAAGCAGAATTGTTTGCAGAGTCAGATAAAAATAATTTACCGCAAAATTTTGGTGATCATCAAAAAGCGGAATATCAAGGTGCACTTGAACTCAACGTTGGTGGTGAAAATTGGGATGGTCGTTTACGTGTAAATGCTGAAGATAAACAGCAAATTAATAATGATCAAGATGTAAATGTGGAAGGCTCATACATTGCCGGGAAGCTTTGGAACCAATGGTTAATTGCAGGTCAGATTCCGACTTATTGGGGGCCTGGTCATGACGGTAGTTTAATCCGTGGTGATGCGAGTCGTCCTGTGTACGGTGTTACTGCACAGCGTGCACAACAGAATGCTTTTGAAACACCATGGCTATCATGGATCGGCCCTTGGCAGTATCAAGCTTTTGCTGGACAGTTAGATGATTATTCTGCTATCCCAGATGCAAAACTCATTGGACTTCGACTAACTGCACAACCTACTCCATATTTGGAATTGGGAGCATCACGTTCTATACAATGGGGTGGCGAAGGTCGTCCCGAAAGTTTTAGTTCACTTTGGGATGCCTTTATTGGTAATAAAGATAATGGTGGAACAGGTAAGGCTGATCCATCAAATCAAGTCGCGGGTTTTGATGCGCGTTTGAATTTACAACCACTTGTGCAAGTTCCAGTTAGTCTTTACGGCCAATATATTGGTGAGGATGAAGCAGGTGGTTTACCGGCAAAAAGCATGTATCTTGCAGGTGTTGATTATTCTTCAAGTGTAAATAATATGCCTTATCAACTGTATACTGAATGGGTTGATACTCGAACTAATGGTGATGCCAAAGGCATTTCATACAATCACTCTATTTACACAGATGGATACTATCAACATGGCTATCCACTTGGTCATGCCTTAGGTGGTGATGCTCAAATGGTTTCAGTGGGTGGGAATATACGTATTGATCCATTAAACCGTCTAAATGGTCGTGTACTTTTTGCAAAAGTTTCTGAAACAGAGCGTGCAGCTTTGAATAACGCAGCATTTCCTGAAAAAGATGAATTGAAAGCTCTAGACTTGACTTGGACACATTATTTACGTCCAGATATGCCTTTAAAAATTAATGGTTGGGTGAGTGACTCGGATTTAAATGGTAATGATGGTGGAGCGTCAATTGGAATTGAACTACCATTAGATAAACGTTTATTTCATTACTAATTTATATTCATTTTTAAAATGATGTATTAATTGAAAAGTCCGCTTATAGCGGACTTTTTGATATTGGTTATTGCTAATTTTCAGACAAAAAAATACGCAATGATTGGGGTGTTCATTGCGTATAACAACGAATCTGTTTTCACAGGTTCGGTAAAGGAGAAATGTTATGAATTTAGGTATTCCTAAAACATAAATAGATAATAGAGTGAACGGTCAGTCATTTCATTGGTGTTCACGTTAAGTGATGTTACCTAACGTTAAAACTAAGGAGATTTTGTGAATACCTTCACAAAAAGTGCCTATAAAAAAGCCTTTCACATTGGAAAGGCTTAATTTTATAGAATTTTTTAAATTTAGAAGTGGAATACACCCAGTCCAGATTTAATTTCGTCTAACGTTTGTTGGGTAATATCACGGCATTTATCGGTACCGGTTTTTAAAATATCCATGATGTAGTCAGGATCTTTTTGCAATTCTAAACGGCGTTCACGGATCGGGCCGATCAGCTCTTTTAGTACACCTTCAAGACGCTTTTTCACAGTACCATCGCCTAAGCCACCACGACGATAGTGTTCTTTTAATTCTGCAACAGCTTCTTTATCTGGATCGAATGCATCAAGGTAAGTAAATACGACGTTACCTTCCACTTGACCCGGATCTTCAATACGTAAATGATTTGGGTCGGTATACATTGCATTAACAGCTTTCTTGATATCTTTATCAGTCGCGTCAAGCACAATAGTATTGCCCAAAGATTTAGACATTTTTGCTTTACCATCAAAACCTGGTAGACGTCCTACATTAGATAGTAAAGCTTTACATTCAGGAATTACGTCACGACCAATTTGACGGTTTAAACGACGAACAATTTCATTGGTTTGTTCAATCATTGGAATTTGGTCTTCGCCGACAGGAACGACAGATGCTTTAAACGCTGTAATATCGGCAGCTTGAGCCACTGGGTAGCATAAGAAACCGGCAGGAATGTCACGCTCAAATCCGCGCATTTGAATCTCAGATTTGATGGTTGGATTACGCTCTAAGCGAGAAACCGTCACAAAGTTCAAATATAACATGGTCAATTCATTCAATGCTGGTAAGCATGATTGAACGCAAATCGTGGTTTTGGTCGGGTCAATTCCTACAGCAAGATAATCGGTTGCGACTTCAATAATATTGCGACGAACTTTTTCGAAGTTATCGGCATTATCAGTTAAGGCTTGAGCATCAGCTAAAAGGAGATGTTGATGATGCGAATCTTGTAAACCTACACGTGAACGTAAAGAACCTACAAAATGACCTAAATGTAATTGTCCAGTCGGACGGTCGCCAGTCAAAATCACTGGACGATTATCTTGAGTACTCATTATCTGTTCCAAAGTGGTAGTTAAAGCTACGGCTGATTTTCAAAGAATGTCCCCATTGTACGGCATTCTATTTTTGATTGTTACTGACACAGCACAATTGACTGAAAAATGGGTGAATATTTTGTTAATTATTAAAAAACTAAATACAATTTTAGCGTTAAATAGAATTAGAATATTAAAAAAAGCCTAAAGGATAAAAATAATGGCGAGTAGCTTATTAATCTTACTTGATGATATTGCAACTGTGCTGGATGACGTTGCTGTCATGAGTAAGATGGCAGCCAAAAAAACAGCGGGTGTCCTTGGAGATGATTTAGCACTGAATGCACAACAAGTCAGTGGTGTCCGTTCGGATCGTGAACTTCCAGTTGTTTGGTCAGTGGCCAAAGGTTCTTTTGTAAATAAATTAATTTTGGTTCCTGCTGCTTTATTGATTAGTGTGGTTGCGCCTTGGTTGATTACACCGCTTTTAATGATTGGTGGTTTGTTCTTATGCTATGAGGGTGTGGAAAAAGTACTGCATAGTTTGCATCATAAAAAAGCCAAAACAGAAGAAGTTGCTCGTGAAGAGATGACTCATATTGAAACAGATTTGGTGACTTTTGAGAAAGAAAAAGTTAAAGGAGCCATCCGTACTGATTTTATTTTATCTGCTGAAATTGTGGTGATTTCATTGGGTACGGTTGCAACTGCGGCATTTGGGACCAAGGTCATGGTGCTTTCGGTGATTGCAATTTTAATGACCGTTGGTGTTTATGGATTTGTTGCGATGATTGTTAAAATTGATGACTTAGGGCTTTATCTTACTCAACAAGCATCACAATTTAAAAAGACCGTTGGACAAGGTTTGTTAGCATTTGCACCTAAGTTGATGAAGACATTGACCATTGTTGGTACGATTGCCATGTTTTTAGTGGGTGGTGGCATCATTACCCATGGTGTGCCTTTGCTACACCATTTTATTGAAGGCTCTGTAGATTATGCAGAACATATTCCTACAGTTGGCAGTATTGTGGGTGCATTAACACCGACTTTAATCAATTTAGTGACAGGTTTTATTGCAGGTTTAATCGTGCTGTGCGTCGTATCTTTAATTCAAAAGGTATGGCCAAAGTCGCAAAAGGATTAATCTGTAAACGCACGGATATCAACTATTTTATATAAGGAAGATCACTATGCGCTGGAAAGGTCGAAGAGTTAGTTCAAACGTAGAAGACCGTCGCGGTGGTGGCGGTGCAAAAGCGGGTGGTATCAGTATTCTCGGTTTGGTTGTGGCATTTGTTGCGTGGAAATTTTTTGGTGTAGATCCGCAGCAAGCTTATCAGGCGACTAAACAAGTGACTTCACAGGGTCAAACGGCTGAAGTTAAAGGTCTGGATAATCCAACGCCTGAACAACAAGAAGCGATGGATTTTGTTGGAACGGTTTTGGCCGATACGGAAGATACATGGACTAAAGTCTTCCAAGAACAGTTAAATGCTCAGTATAAAGCGCCTAAATTGGTTATGTTTAATGGTGTGGTCAATTCAGGTTGTGGTACAGCACAAGCGGCAATGGGGCCGTTTTATTGCCCAGCAGATCAGAAGGTCTATATTGATACTGCATTCTTTAAAGATATGCGTACGCAAATGGGCATCACGGGTGAACAAAATCAAACAGAATTGAGTCGCCAAGATCAGGCGGGAGATTTTGCGCAAGCCTATGTCGTTGCCCATGAAGTTGGACATCATATCCAAACGATTTTAGGCATTTCTGAGCAAGTTCAGCAGGCCCGTGCACAAGCGTCTAAAGCTGAAGGTAATCGTTATTCGGTCATGCAAGAACTACAAGCAGACTGTTTTGCGGGTATTTGGGCGCACCATAATCAACAGCGTACCCAATTTTTAGAGCAGGGTGATGTAGAAGAAGCGATGGACGCTGCACATAAGATTGGTGATGACTATTTACAGAAAAGTGCAACAGGGCAAGTGGTCCCAGATAGCTTCACGCACGGCACTAGTGAACAACGTATGAAATGGTTCCAGACAGGGTTGAAATCAGGCAATATCAATAGCTGTGATACCTTTAATCAAGCCATTTAAAACAAAAAAGAGGATGCAAAACATCCTCTTTTTTCATTGAAAAATAGATTGAAGCTTATTTGTTGAGAAATGATCTAAAGTTTCGAACAATACGATAGCTCACATACAAGGCGGCAAATGCAAATAAAGCTACGCCAAAAACAGTATATTTAAGGCCTGAAATATCGTTTTGATAGAACTGTTTTAATTGGGCATCGCTATAGCGTAATTGTTTTTTTTGTCCAGTGCGGCTATTGGTGAAACTCACATTTTGGATATATTGAAATTGTCCGATTTTCAGTAAATCGAGGTGTTGAATTTGTCGGGTGTGTTGCTGATTAAATTCATCGAGACAAATATCTTGTGCATAGTTTTCACAATTCAGTTTGGCAAGATAACCATTATTCGCCAGCATGATAAATATCGCACGATCGGGTGATTCATTATTGGAGACCAAAACCAATTGTTCTTTGGGTGTTGAATCCAGTGAGATCGTTTTTGCCTGACTAAAATAGTGCTCAGCACGTAAAATTTCCTGTGTCTTACTATAGCAAGTGAGGATCAGGGCCGCCGTAATGATAAAGATCACCGCAGCAAAAAAGAGTCGAAAAACAGTTTTAATAGTCTGATGCATAGGAGAAATCATGTAGATGATGAAAATGCATAAAATCTATGCAGGCTTGCTATGTTAAATGATCTTGATAAAAGATGTGAAAAAAACTGAATTGATACACGGAATTTAGATAAAATTCGTTAGAATATTTTATTTTTAAATACTAAATAATTTGGTATTTATTTTCAAAATACCTATATCTCACTCTGTAGGCGACACAGCACCAAAATTGGGAACGAAATGGGAAATTATTTTTTTCTACAGGTTTTTACCGTTATTTTTGCACTTTCGATTGCAACCACGATTTTTAATAAACGTATTTTGGGCTTTCCACAAGCCATAGGTGTTCCCATTGTTTCTGCAATTTTTGTCTTTATTTTGCAATGGGGCGCAAGCCTGCTCAATGGCAATCAATTTGTGACGATTAATTTGCACAATATTGAAGAGGCCGTTCGTCATATCGACTTTTATGACTTTTTAATTAATGGCGTGATTTGTTTTATTTTGACCTCATCTGCCTTGAAATTTAAAGTTTCAGATTTACGTTTGCATTGGAAGCCGATCAGTATTTTAGCCAGTATTGCCTTGGTGCTTTGTGCGGTGTTTTTTGGTGTTGCTTTATATGGTTATCAGTTCTTAATTGGTCATCATGTTGATTTATTGGTGTTGTTATTATTAGGCGCTGCTTTAGGTGCAACTGACCCAATTGGGGTTAAAGGTGTATTAAGTTCTGTACGTGCGCCACATCATTTGATGGTGAAATTAGAAGGCGAATCGCTCTTTAATGATGCCATGTGTATTGCCGTGTTTATGACCTTACTCAATGTTTTGCAAGGTGAACATTTTACCGTCATTGGTACGCTTGAAACACTGTTATATGAAATTGTTGTCGCAGTCATCATTGGTTGGGCATTTGGTTTAGGAATATTACGTTTACTCCGTGGTAAACATGAAATGGAATCCTTGATTTTAACCACAGCGTTGTTGGCAAGTGGTTCTTATCTAGTCGCTTTATTCGCACATGCATCTGCACCAATCGCATGTGTTATTGGTGGTTTGATCGTTGGGAATAAATGGAAAGAAATTCTTCAAGAGCGAGAAATCAGGGAAGTGAATCATTTCTGGCATACCGTGGAAGGAATCATCAATTCCTTTTTATTTACCCTGATCGGTCTTGAGTTATTTATCTTAGATTTAAGTATCAGCTTGATTTTAGGCGGTATGGTGGCGTTTATTATTTTGCATGCATCGCGCTTTGCAGCAAACTATTTATCTTTCGCATTTTTCCCGAGTTTCCGCAAAAAAAGCTATAACGGTAGTCTTGCGATTTTATCCTGGGGTGGGGTTCGTGGCGGTATTTCATTGGCCCTAATCCTTGCTGTTGCCAATATTCCTGAACTCAGTGAATACAGTAGTATTTTGATTGGATATACATTTATTGCGGTATTAATGTCGGGCCTCGTGTGTGGCTTAGGTTTACCTGCTGTGATGAATGCTTTTTATTACAATCCGAATGAAGAAACCAAAGGCTTCAAAGGTTGGTACCAAAGAATGTGCCATAAAATGAATAAAAAGGGCTTCCAATATATTGTGGGTGAAGATATTCATGGTAATGAAACCATTACGGTTTATAACCCAGAAGCGTTAATAGATACCAAAGCGGATGATGGTGTTGCTGCTGTACATAACCCAGAAAAAGTGCAAGAAGTTCGTCGTTTGGAGAACCCTGAAAACTTCTAAAACTGTTTTGTTTGACTTAAAAAAGGAAATGCTTGAGCATTTCCTTTTTTTATTTATAGTTATGTTTCATCATGGTACATCAAAATGGGGGGAAATTATGACTGGTCATTCATTGGTGTTATTGTGACTTACATCACATAAATAAGTGTTTGTTATTACTTACATAAAGATGGATCTAAAATCTAAATGTATTGATAAAAATATTAAAATATTCAAACAATTATGCAAAAAAATACACAAAGCATGATATAACGCACACAATTAAAAAAATTGGTTTTAATGATTTGTAATTAAAGAAATTATTAATCACCAATAACTCATTACAAAACCAAAAAAACATAAAAACGGCCCTAATGTAAATAAATGAGGTTTTACCTATGTCGTAAATTTCTGTCATTTCTAAAGAAAGTCATAAAGTTTTGTATCAAGTTGAATCCAATCAAGTTGGGCTTATCAAAAATTCTGTCATCGTACTCAAAATCCGGAAAGAGGATGTTACTTCAATTACAAAGAATGGTGCTGACGTAATAATCACCTTAAAAAAATGGGGAAGTGATTACTGTACAAAACTATTTTAGTGAGGCGACACCAGATATTAGTTTGGTATTTGAGGATGAAGACGGCACATTGTATTGGGCCAAATTTACAACAGTCAACGGTGATATTGCGGATGTTATTCAGTACCAACCTTTAGATGAAATTAAACTGCTGCTTTATAACGATTCATTGACGGATGTAATTTTACCCTGAATTGCGGGAGCAGATGGTGCTGGTTTATTGGGTGCAGCTATTGTTGGTGAATCTGATTATTCTGGTGGTTCTAAGAATACGACTAAACCTGACGCGCCTAAAGATGTGGTGATCACCGATGATGGTGAGCATGTCACAGGTGAAGGTGAGCCGGTTACAACGGTAGAAGTAAAAGATCAAGATGGCAAAGTCATTGGCGCAGGCACAGTGGATTTATCAGGGAATTTTGATGTTGAATTTAAAAATTAATTAACCAATGGTGAAACCATTGAAGCCACTGTGACAGATAAAGTAGGCAATGATCAATTCACCACTAAAGCGGGCATTGATACGGTTATTTATAAAGTATTGGATCAAGCAGATGCAACGGGTGGCAATGGACATGATACTTGGAATGACTTTAATGCGTCTGAAGGCGATAAAGTGAATATCAAAGCCTTGTTACAAGGTCAAAATGTCAATCAGTCGAATATTGATCAGTTTGTTTCGGTGAAAGCGGATGGCAAGGGCAACACTGTGATCAGCATTGATCGTGATGGAACAGGGTCTAAATTTGGCGATAAAGTTGAATTACTCACTTTGAAAAATACCGATGTGACTTTACAAGATCTAATCGATCACAACCAATTACTGTACTAATCTGTCAAAATTAAGTATTAATCAAAGAGGACCTTCGGGTTCTCTTTTTTTTATGCGGTTCAAAGGATATCAAATGAAGCAGAGTGATGAGTTGGCAACGCAAATTTTGTCGGTCATTCAATTGATACCGCAAGCAAAGATTGCGACTTATGGACAAATTGCCAAATTAGCGGGTTTACCGAAGCATGCACGACTGGTTGGCTATGTACTCAAGCATCTAGATACAACATCAACGATCCCATGGCATCGGGTGGTGAATGCTCAGGGAAAAATCAGCACGCAGCGTTGCAATGAAAAAGGTGAAAATATCCAGCAATTGAAATTGGCAGCTGAAAATGTCTTTGTGGTGAATGGACGCATCTCATTGAAACAATATCAATGGTTACCCTAAAAAATCCTTGCCTTAAACTTAGCGTTTTTTATATTGATGACGCAGTCAATAAAAAAGCCCTCTAGGATCAGAAGGCTTTTTATTTCACGCTATAAATCTAATGACTTATTTGCGCACAACCAAAACAGGAATGTCTGAAGCACCCAGTACACTTTGAGCTACACTGCCCAAGAAGAATTTTTTGATCCCTGTACGGCCATGTGAACCAATGATAATCAAGTCCGAATGTGTTTCTTCTGCAGCTTTAACCAGTTCAGTATGCACCACTTGACCTTCAAGTAAGCGAGTTTCAACAGTGACACCTTCAGTTGAAAATTTCGCTTTTGCTTCTTCAAGTGTATTTAAAATCGATGCACGAGCACGTTCAATTAAATCATTGGTTTGTGCTGCTGAAATATACTCTGCAGCAATATATGGATCGAGCGTCAGTACTTGAACCACAGTAATTTTACTGCCAAAAGTTTTTGCAAACTCGACAGCTTTAGCCACCGCAGCATAAGAAGTTTCTGAACCGTCCACTGGAACTAAAATATTATTTAAAGCCATCTTATTTCTCCTTATCTGATCAATTGAATTTGGATGGAAAAACCTGAAAATAAGCGCTATTTACATTGATCATAGTTTCATCATACGCTTTTTTATTTAGGAATAAAACCAAGTAAATTCATAAGGATATTGCGAAATTTGCAATAAAAATATTGCAAAAATATAGACTTGTTTTCACCTCGCTTAGCGATAGCAAAAATGTTCAATAATGTAAGCAGCTATGTCTAGATTGTAAGACAATTTGGTGCTGAAAAAATTGAGCCTAGATAATTCATCCATCAGTGGACATGGTTTCAATCACACCGTTTCTCTTGCTCTGTCAGGGTAATATGCAACGCTTGTTGCTCAAGCAAGCTTAATTTATGCAACGCATCTTCAGGGAAAATCTGTTTTTGCAGGCGTTGAATTTGTCGCGCTGATAAATGCTGATTGGCACAATACATCGCAGCTTCATTAGCGCGCGCAACACTGACTAATTTCTCCTGATCATTGAAGTCGAGACGAATGATTGATTGCTGTGCTCGGCTAAGTTGAGCCATGCTGCGCTTTTGTTGCATGCTCAATAAAGGCTGTTTATTAATCCAAGTCGCCACATCACGTCGCACACCATTATAGTCAACAAAAATAGGTGAGACGATTTGGCAGCCCGTTAAGGTCATGACGGCAAGGCTGAGGGTCAGACAGGCTTTTTTTATCGAATTGAATTGCATGATAAAACTCTAATTTTTAATCAAAAAATATAGTAAATAGGGCTAAAAATAGCATAATTTGCTTAAATAGTAACATCTTGAACTTTGCTTGTTTAAACTCTGAACAATTGCAAACAAAAATGCTTGACGATAATGTATGAAATCTAGATAATGCCACCACAGTTTACGGCTATGTAGCTCAGTTGGTTAGAGCACCGCACTCATAATGCGGGGGTCACAAGTTCAAGTCTCGTCATAGCCACCATTTTTATAGACCAAGCTCTCAGCTTGGTCTCTTTTTTTGTGCCTTGAAAAAGTCAAATAGATTCAGATAATTACAGCACTAATAAAATGATCTATTTACGATGTTTATGTGGAAATAAAAGACAACTCAAATCTTTAACTGCATTATTTTATGACCTGACTTTTGAAATATACTTCTCAATTATTTTTTATTTTTACTGCTGCGTATTTTACGCCTATAAAAAAGCCCAGTTCTATAACTGGGCTTTTTTTAATTTAAATCGAGTAATTAGATACCCGGTTTCCAACCATTCACGATCGGGTAGCGACGTTCACGGCTAAATGCACGTGAGCTGATACGTGGACCGATCGCGCCTTGGCGACGTTTGTATTCGTTTAGATCAACCAAACGGATGACTTTTTTCACGATTTCAGCATCAAAACCTTTGGCAATGATGTCATCTTGACTCATGTCTTCTTCGATATACGCATACAAGATGGCATCTAATACTTCGTATTCAGGTAATGAGTCTTGGTCTTTCTGATCTGGACGAAGTTCCGCAGAAGGTGGACGAGTAATTACACGTTCAGGAATCACCGGTGTTTCTGAAATGCTGTTACGGTATTTTGCTAGTTCAAATACAATCGTTTTATAGACGTCTTTCAGAACGGCAAAGCCACCGACCATGTCACCGTACAATGTACAGTAACCAACAGATAATTCAGACTTGTTCCCTGTAGAAAGGACTAAATTGCCAAACTTGTTCGATAAGGCCATTAGCAACGTACCACGAGAACGCGCTTGTAGGTTTTCTTCAGTCGCATCAGTCGGTGCAGCGCCAAAGAAAGGGAATAAGGTTTGCATAAAGCCATTCACAATTGGATTGATTTCGGCAATACCAAAAGTTACGCCCATATTCTTGGCTTGTTCAGCCGCATCTTCAACACTGATTTGTGCAGTATAAGTATATAGCATCATGACCGCTTGAACTTTATCTGCACCAATCGCATCGGCAGCAATCGCTAAAGTTAATGCTGAGTCAATACCACCAGATAGACCTAAAATCACGCCAGGGAAGCCTGAACGTTGTACGTAGTCACGGGTTGCGATCACAAGGCTTTGGTAGATTTCAGCCATGGTATTTAATACAGGCGTGATTGCACCTGTTTTAAAGGCTTTTTGTTCAGCATCGTATTCTGCGATATATAGATCTTCAACAAAACTCGGTGCTTGCAACGCAACTTCACCTGAATTGTTCATCACAAAGCTTGTGCCATCAAAGACAAGGTCGTCTTGACCGCCCACTTGGTTACAGTAAACCAGATTGATGTTCAATTGTTTGGTCAATGCAGCCATGGTTTCAATGCGATGCTGTGGTTTACCAACTTCATAAGGTGAAGCATTTAGAACCAAAGCAGTTTCAACATTTAACTGAGCAAGCTGTTGAACAGTTGGTAATGCCCAAACATCTTCGCAAATCAACACACCAAACTTATGACCTAAATATTCAAAGACAAGGTGTTGATGACCCTCACTGAAATAACGTTTTTCATCAAAAACGCTATAGTTTGGAAGATTTTGTTTATTGTAAATCCCGAGAACTTGACCATTTTTCATGACAGCAGCAGAGTTATAGCGCTGACCATCTTCAGTTTGATTTACAAAACCAAAGACTAAAACGATGTCCTTAATGCTTGCTAATTGTTCAAAAGCTTGCTGTGTACGTTTATTTAAACTTGGACGTAATAATAAATCTTCAGCAGGATAACCAACTGTAGAAAGTTCCGGAAAAACAATAATATCTGCGTTCTGTTCTTTTGCAGCATTGGCTTGTTGAAGCATTTTTACTGCGTTTGATTCTAGATTACCAATATGCGGAGAGAACTGAGCAAGTGCAATTTTAAAACTATTCATTCCAACTAAATCCTATTCCTATAGGTGAATACACTTAACACACTGATTTGTATTATTGTGATTATTCAGCGAGTGTATTTAGATACGAAAAATACTGCCGAAAGGCGAAAACAAAACACCATCATCGTATGATAATTCACTTGTTTTGATGCAAAGCAAAAAAATAAGGTGAACCTATTTTATCTGAATTTAAGCGAGATACTAGAGGTATTCATAGCTTTTAAAAGCCTAGCTGAGCTTATGTGCCATAAAGTAAATATTAATGCTGTTTTTTTGTACTTAAAATAGCGTCAATGACCAAGCACTAGTGTGAAATAGAATGATCAGGTGATATTCAATTTTATCTATAAATATTCGCTACAGAGCATGGACACTTTACAGCTCAATTTGATGAACAAGTTCTGGATATAAAATAATATTTTTAATTCGCTTTAAATAGATGTCACGAGCAATGTCACCTTGTTGCTCAATGTTGTAGTCAAAAAATGCCTTGTGTGGTTTGAGGGTATAGCGGTAAGGATTATATTTTTTAAAACTGAAGAAATACGCCATCTGTAACACAGCGCCTCGACCCAAAACATTGATCTGCTGCTGGTATTGATAAACATGGGCCATCTCATGAATAAACAGGGCACGATATCCTAAAGACGCTTTGGCATAGTCCGCTTTAAACAGTAAATTTCGTGCATGGATATACCCCTGAGGCGCCATGACCACATGCGCCGATTGCCAAGGCAAAAAAGGGTGATTCATCACTTTCACTTGCTCATATTGAATCAAATCCCCAAACACACTCCGACACATGGATATTTCACCTGCCGTGAGAGATCGATATTTAAAACCTTCAAGTTTTAATAGTCGGATGAGCGTGTGAAAGAAAGGCAACATGATGAAAGGTGTCTAAAGCTCTAAAGGGATGTGCAGTTTTACTATAACCTGAAAATACAATATCACGCTGTTGCGCTGTATTTAAAGAGCGATATTTTTGCATCTGCTACAGCGAAAAATCGGTTAGGGCGTTACAATTTAGCTTTCGGTCAAACAGATAGTCAGATGCAAGCACGGATCAATACTTTAATTTCTGAAATCAGCAAAAATATGTATGAACGTGAGCAGATTATTGCTTTGAGTTTGTTGGCTGGTGTTGCGGGCATGAATACCTTTTTATATGGTTTGCCTGGCACTGCAAAAAGTTTGATTTCACGTCGAATCGCCTCAGCTTTTGAAGTCCATGACTACTTTGAATATTTGATGAATCGTTTCAGTACGCCGGAAGAAATTTTTGGACCGGTATCGATCAAAGCCTTAAAAGAAGATCAATACATTCGTAAAACAGAACATTATTTACCACGAGCAGATTTTGCTTTTTTAGATGAAATTTGGAAAGCCAGCCCTGCGATTTTAAATACTTTACTGACCTTGGTGAATGAACGGAGTTTTAAAAATGGTGATATTGTCCAAAAAGTTCCATTGAATGTTTTGGTCAGCGCATCGAATGAAATTCCCGAACCGAATCAAGGTTTAGATGCCTTGTATGATCGTTTTATTTTGCGTTTAGAAGTGCCACCGATTGCTGTTGCAGAAAACTTTCATGCACTGTTACAGGCCAAGCCGAGTCAAGTCAGTGTTGAAGTCGATGCGACCTTAAAAATAAAAAAAGCGGAGTTGCAAGATTGGCGGGAACAGATTTATCAGGTGGAATTACCCGACTCGATTTTAAATCTGTTTGATCAACTTAAAAATCGACTCAATCATAACTTTGAAGATCATGTGGTCTATGTCTCTGACCGTCGTTGGCAGCGTGTGGCTTATTTAGTCAAAGCCTGTGCTTTTTTAAATGATCGTCCATCGGTGATTTTGAGTGATCTATTAATTTTAAAACATTGTTTATGGAATCAGCCTGAAGACATTGGTTTTGTTTCACAGCAGATAGATGAAGTATTGGCTGAAAATGGCTTAAATTATGGGTTGCAGTTCGAACAGCATGTGGCAGAGAAGGATGCACTTGAACAGCGGGTGCTCAATCATTTTTATTATACCGATGATGTCTATGAGAGTTATTTAATTCATGGCACTGACTACTTACGTGCAGTGACCAATCTAGATCGACACTATAAAGATAAAGTGTTGTATCTCGAACTGGATAAAATGGATACGAAAAAGGACTTCTTTGCCTTAGATGATACCGGTGAAGAAGTGCGTGGCATCGTGTGTAATTTTAATGGTTCAAGAGTGTGTACGTTAAAAGGTGGCTATTACGGCTTAGAAGAAGTGGTGACGCCGTACATAAAACATACCAAAGGTAGTCCGCGCAGCTCTCTTTCAGCTCAAAGCACTGTTTCAAACAGAATTGGATCTGTTGACGGAACGCTTTAATAGTCAAAAACATCAGTTTAAATCGGTCTTTGTCACTGAACAGGATATTCAATATTTGATTCAATCTATTGAGCAGCAATTGGTGAGATATCAGTTGCAGTTGCGAGATTGTGAGCGTTTGGAACAGTTATGTCGCAATTAAAACTGACACGACATCAAACTCAATCGGCAGTCGATGAATTAAGTTCGCAACTTTATGATGAATTAAAACAATCCAGCTTAAAACATTGGTTGGATGATCATAAAGTTGCAAAAAAGCTCGATCAAAAAATTCAGGAATGGGCCTTTCAGGCAAAGTCGAGTTTAGATCAGCAGCATCCCTATGCAACGGCCCAGCAGCAATTGGAACATTGGCTTGCGATAAAGCATTGGGAACAGGGCGATTTTGTTCAATTCCACACTGAATATGCCGCCTTCATGCAAACCTTGGGGATTCCAGAATTCACTGAAATGTGGCAACAGAGCCAACAGTCGTTGCTGACCGAGCAACAGCGTCAATTACACATTGAGCTATTCAAAGGTAAATGGCAGCGCAAATTGACTGAAGCTATTGCGCATTGGGAGTTTGAGCAGCTCCGTTTACAACGAGATGCCTTTTTAGATGAAATCAAAGATTTTCTTGCGACATTGTCGAAAATGGTCAAGCACCATGACAGTGTCGGGTTTGAAACTGGGATTTTTCTAGACTATTCCAAAGGGCAATTAACTGCGCAAGACTTACAAAACTTTGAGCAATGGGCGAATTATCTCGAGCAAGATCGGGCGCTTAAACGTCTATGTCAAATAATTGGAAGCGCACAGCCGAATATGCCACGTAAGCGGATTTCTGCTCAGTTAGAACAAGAACCACAGCAGCTTATTCACACCCCGATGGCGCAAGAGGAAATTACAGGAATTAAATTGGCACAAGAACTCAGTATGGCTTTACCTAGCGAGTTGGCGCTGTTAGCCGATCCAGACTTGCAGGTTTTATTTGATTTGAAATATTTAGAATCTAACCTGATGAGTTTTAATCGACAAGGTCAGCAACAGGGATGGGTGATCGAAGACCCACGCCATACACAGCGTCGAGTCGGACAAAAAGGCCCGATGATTGTCTGCTTAGATACCAGTGGCTCAATGAATGGACAACCTGAACTGATTTCCAAAGCGATTTGTCTATATTTATCGATTCGAGCGCTAAAAGAAAAGCGAGCGATGTATTTGGTAAATTTCTCGACCAATTTAACCGCGCTGAATTTACAACATAATAGTGCTTTGGATGATGTCATTCACTTTTTAGGGCAGTCATTTCATGGGGGAACAGATATTATCCCTGCGATGAATCATGCCGTGGACATGCTGAAACAACCGAATTTTGTACATGCCGATGTGGTAGTGATTTCAGACTTTATTATGGGTCAACTGACTGAAGAACTCATGCAAGAGATCACACATTTTAAGCAGCAGGGCAATGGATTCTATGCTGTGGCGATTGGTAATTTTAAACTAGATCATTTAGATGACAGCCTGTTTGATCATCAATGGGTGTATCAATCTGCGACCGGTGAAGTGCAAAAAATCCAATAATCATTACTCACTCAAAATACGCCATGACCTTTAATGACAAGCTTTTGAGCCATACAACACCGATGTTTTATAGATTGTCTGACAAAGAAAATATTTGAGCATTTTTGCAAATCTAGAGGTCGGTTTTGCTAATGGCCTAGTGATCTATCTCACTTAATTTGATCCTCAATCTATGTGTTTTTACTTTAATCGACATGAAGTCAATGAACGGTAAACACCCAAATTGAGAGCAAAACCATGAGCGCTTTTCAACCGATAAAAAAAACGTTAGCACGCGTATTTGCAGGCCCTGTCTTTGACCCAACAAAACAGTCTGCCGTTGTTCCTATTCGTCATATGAAATTTGATTTTGAACCAGAAAAAATTGATCCAAAATTTTATATGAATGCAGAATTGGCCAGTGCCTATTTTGCATCTTTATCTATTTTCTTAACCCGTGGCGAAGATTTGGTGATTGATACTGCTCGATATCATCGCGACTTTATTCAAGATCCTGTATTAAGACAACGTGTCACGTCGTTGATTGGGCAAGAGGCCATTCATTCACGTATGCATGAAGAAATGAATGAAGCGTATCGCGCAAGAAATCTGCCTGTGCAATTTTTTAGAAAGTTAGAACACTACGTCTTTGCCTATGGTTTTGAACGTATGCCACAGCCAATGAAGTTATCCTTAATGGCAGCAATTGAGCATTTCACCGCAGTGCTTGCGGAATACATGATGAATCATGAAGAAATCTTTTTTAATTCAATAGATGAAAAGCAGCGCGCTATTTGGATGTGGCATATGTTGGAAGAGTCTGAACACAAAGACATTGCCTATGATGTTTATCAAGAATTATCAGGTAATTATGCTTTACGTATTGCTGGCTTTTTCCCTGCATTAATTACCATTTTGGGTTTGATTTCAATTGGTGCATCGATTGTCCCTTTCTACAGAAAGCCATCAAATTTGATTAGCCTAAGCTACTGGAAAGATGTTCCGCGCAGTTTCCAACTGATTTTTGGGTTAAAAGATGGTGTTTATGGCAGCAGCCTCGGGCATATTTTTGACTATCTACGACCAAGTTTTCACCCAAATGATCATGACACTTCTGCATTTCTTGAATATTACAAAAAGCGTTTGCTGAACCCTGTTGATGGTGTGTTGACACCTTATTTTGTCAAAGAATTTACCCCAGCATTAAAACGATAAAAGGACAAAACCATGGGTCTATTTGGAAAAAAGAACAAGCCAAGTGAGAATGCCTATGCGGTGGTCACTGGTGCAGGCAGTGGTATTGGGCGAAGTTTCGCTTTGGAGTTGGCTCGTCGTGGCGGAACAGTGGTCTGTGCCGATATTCATTTAGAGGCAGCGCAAGAAACGGTGGATCAAATTCAATCCATGAACTCATCAAATGCTTATGCGGTGCAGTGTGATGTAGGTAAGGCTGAAGAAGTTAAAGCACTGTCAGAGCAAGCTGAGCAGTTGATGGGGCATGCTGTGACATTGGTGATCAACAATGCAGGCGTCGGGCTGGGTGGTAAATTTGATGAACTGAGTTTAGACGACTGGCAGTGGTGCATGCATGTCAATTTGTGGGGTGTGGTGCATGGCTGCCATTATTTTGTACCCAAGTTGAAACAAAATAAGCAGGGCGGCGCGATTATTAATGTTGCTTCTGCTGCGGCATATACTGCTGCACCAGAAATGACAGCATATAACGTGACGAAGTCGAGTGTGTTGGCATTGTCTGAAACTTTATCGGCAGAGCTCCGATCGGCAAATATCCGTGTGAATGTACTGTGCCCAACCTTGGTGCCGACCAATATCATGAAGAATGGACGCTTGCCCAATCGATATTCAGACTTAGCTGATCAACTGCTGATGAATCATGCATTTACGACGAGCCACGATGTCGTTGATTTGACATTGAATAATTTAGATGCAGGGAAGTTGTATACCATTCCACAACCTGATGCCAAATTATTTTGGTGGTTAAAGCGTCTATCCCCGCAAACCTATACCCGCTTATTGGGGGTGGGTTATCCCTTATTTAACAACTATATTAAAAAATCGGGAGCAAAAGCATGAATATGCCGACACAATTACATGACGAAGATGTAAAAGCATTAGATCAAGAGAAAACTCAAACTAAAAAGTCAACAACGCAAACTAATGCACGTCGTCCTGCATCGTCTTCCGCCAAAGCAAAAAAAGCAGTACAAGACCAATCAGAGTCAGAGCCTAGCCTAGAAAAACCAAGCGTAGAAAATCAAGTGCGTGTCTACGATACCATCGTGATTGGTGCGGGGATATCAGGTTTAGCTGCTGCTCATCAAATGAATGAACGGGGTTATACCGATTATGTGGTTTTAGAAAAAGCTAATCGCGTGGGAGGAACATGGCGCGACAACACCTATCCAGGTTGTGGATGTGATGTTCCTTCGGCGTTGTATTCTTTTTCATTTGCGCCGAGTCATAAATGGAGTCATTTATTTGCCAAGCAACCTGAGATTCTGAACTACTTAGAGGATGTGGCAGAGCAGCATGGGCTTTATCGTAACATTCAGTTCAACTGTGAATTGATTGCAGCGGAATGGAATGAGGAATTAAAGCAATGGCAATTGGAGACGAGCAAAGGTAAGTATGCCGCGAGAACGGTAATTTTTTCAACTGGGCCGATTACTGAACCTCAAATTCCAAAAATTAAAGGTATTGAAAGCTTTGAAGGTGAAATGTTCCATTCTGCGCGATGGAACCATGCCTATGACTTAAAAGATAAACGTATTGCGGTGATTGGTACGGGGGCATCTGCGATTCAGTTTATTCCTCAGATTCAACCTATTGCCAAAAATGTGGTGGTGTTTCAACGTACCGCACCATGGGTATTGCCAAAAGCAGATTTGCCACTGAATGACCGTGCGAAAGGCATCATTACCCGCTTTCCAACAGTACAAGAAACTTGGCGCAAAAGTGTGGCCGGTATATTAAATGGTATTAATTTAGGACTACGTAATCCTTCGCTTTTAGAGCCTGTGAATTATTTGGGTCGTCAGTTGTTAAAAACACAAATTCAAGATGCTGAATTACGTGAAAAAGTTACACCAAACTTTTCTATTGGTTGTAAGCGTCTTTTATTTGCCAATAACTATTATCCTGCTTTGCAGCAAGCCAATGTCGAACTTGTACCACATGGTTTAGTTGAAATAGAAGGTAATACTGTTATTGCTGCGAATGGTGAACGTCATGAAGTCGATGTCATTATTTGGGGCACAGGTTTTGAAGTTTCTCATCCGCCGATTGGGCAACGTGTAAAAAATGCCAAAGGGGAGTTATTGTCAGAACTTTGGAAAAACAGTTCTCCTGAAGCGTTTTTGGGTACCAGTATCGCGCAAGTACCTAATGCCTTCTTGGTGCTTGGGCCAAATATTTTGGTTTATGACTCATTTATTGGGATTGCAGAAGCACAGGTTGGGTATATCGTCGATGCCTTGGTAAAAATGAAACAAGAGAAGATACAACGGCTTGAAATTAAGCCAAATGTATTGGCCTATCACAATGCAAAAGTACAGACGCATTTACAGACTACGGTCTTTAATAGTGGTGGTTGTAAGAGTTATTACTTAGATGCCAATGGGCGCAATTTTGCAGCTTGGCCATGGTCACTGAAACAGTTAAAGCAGCGTCTTAAACAGGTAGACTTGGCAGACTATGAGACGGTTGCTTAGAAAATATTGTTTATTAAAAGTTGCCTAACTCAATAAGCCAAAATAAAGCATCATCAATATTTAAACCTTTTGTTTACAGCCTAATTTCTACGTGGAATTAGGCTTTTTTTATGACGCTATCTGATGAAACAGTGTGAGATTCTCTAGAAAATGGCGATTTTAAATACACTCAGCAATATACACCATACTTTATAGCTTGTGAGGCATCGTTTTATCTAATGATTGAGTTGGAAAATTCAGTCAGATGGGTCTGTTCAATAGCGCAAAATAAATCTAGCTGCATAAAAAAACCGCCCCAAAAGGACGGTTTTTAGATTCGCACAATTCTTTCGAATTAACGACCTTGGATATCGCGTTGAGTTTCGCCAGTGTAAAGCTGACGAGGACGACCGATTTTGTAAGGTGCGCTGTGCATTTCTAACCAGTGGCTGATCCAACCAACAGTACGTGCAAGAGCGAAGATTACGGTAAACATTTCTGTTGGGATACCAATCGCTTTAAGGATGATACCTGAGTAGAAGTCTACGTTAGGGTATAGGTTACGTTTGATGAAGTATTCGTCAGAAAGCGCAATACGTTCAAGTTCCATAGCCAAAGCAAGTTGTGGATCGTTGATACCAAGTGCAGTTAACACTTCGTCACAAGTTTCTTTCATTACTTTCGCACGTGGATCGAAGTTTTTGTAAACTCGGTGACCGAAGCCCATAAGTTTAACTTCTTTAGTTTTCACTTTTTCCATGAACGGAGCAACGTTTTCTACAGTGCCGATTTCGTCAAGCATCTTAAGAACAGCTTCGTTCGCGCCGCCGTGAGCAGGTCCCCATAGAGCCGCGATACCCGCAGCGATACATGCGTATGGGTTAGCGCCAGTAGAACCAGCAAGACGTACTGTAGAAGTAGACGCGTTTTGTTCGTGGTCAGCATGAAGCGTGAAGATACGGTCCATTGCTTTAGCAAGAATAGGGTCAACTTTGTAATCACGGTCTGCAGGAGTAGCAAACATCATGTACAAGAAGTTTTCTGCGTAGCTTAAGTCGTTACGTGGGTAAACGAATGGTTGGCCTACAGTATATTTGTAAGTCCAAGCAGCTAAAGTAGGAACTTTAGCGATTAAGCGAATAGCAGTGATTTCGCGGTGGTCAATGTTTTCAACATCGAAACCGTTGTGATAGAACGCAGAAAGCGCACCAACAACACCACACATGATCGCCATAGGGTGAGCGTCACGACGGAAACCATTGAAGAAACGGCCAACTTGATCGTGAACCATAGTGTGGTTACGAACTTTAGCATCGAATTCTTGTTTTTGTTCAGCAGTAGGAAGCTCGCCGTTCAAAAGAAGGTAGCAAGTTTCTAAGTAGTCTGCTTTAGTAGCAAGCTGGTCGATTGGGTAGCCACGGTGTAGAAGAACACCTTTACCGCCGTCAATGAAAGTGATTTTAGATTCACAAGCAGCCGTTGAGACAAAACCAGGATCAAAAGTAAAGTGACCTGCGGCCAACACATCTTTAACGTCAATTACATCTGGGCCTAGAGTGCCACTGTAAATTGGTAAGTCAATTTCTTTGCCATCAAGCTGTAAAACGGCTTTTTTGCCAGTTGCTTCAGACATTCAATAGATCTCCTGTCCTGGTGAATGTTTTATCTGACTCAGTACTAATCTTTTAATGCGAGAATCAGACAGATCAAAAATTTGCTCTAAGATTAGAGGGAACTGAAATTTTGTCAATTATACTTATGGATATAAATTGAGGATCATTCCTTGAAATGAAGCACAATTCATCCGCTTAAAAAATGAGTAAAATCACAGTGCCGACGCAGTATAATAAGTCAATTTGCAGGGGAGGTGCAGATTAAAAAAAGCCTATTGCCTTAATTGTAAGCAATTTTTAATTCTTAAAAACTCTGAAACAAATATGAATTACAAGACCGCTATTTCATTAAATTATTATAATTTTCGTAACTTACACACATCTGTGGCTCTAAATTGCTTTTTTCTTATTCATAATTAAAACGACTTAATCGTACTTAAAAAAAAGTTCGTTTGGTTAAAAAATAGTTAATTAAACGCCTTTAAAAGATCAATAAATGAACATTTTTGTCATTGGAAAGGTAAAAAATGGAGTTTTATTAAACAGATTTGCTGTTGCTGAGATTTTTATGCACAGACTAAGTACTTATTTCGTTTCATGATCTTTCAGTTTTATCATTTGAGAAAATGGTGCACATTTATTTTTATGATTATGGCTTGGTGAATGTGCTGGAAGATTTTAAAATGTAGTGGGAAAAGAAAGATTTAGATTTGTTCATCTTTAGTCTAAAAGTTTAAATCGCCATATACACACAAAAACAATAAGTGAAACTTACATTTAACCGATTAAAACCAATAACATAGTATGATTTTCTTAGATAAATAAGGTATTTGTTTTTAGAAAAGTTATTGTTAATGATTCTTATTTAAGGATATTTTGCAAAATTCCTAATTGTCTTCGTTTGTGTTTTGAAAGTTCACGTTTTATAATTCCCTGTCGTTTATAAGATCAGACAGCTGCAGAGTTTATTATATTGTAATGTCTGACTATGCTAGCTTTCCTACGAATTAATTCCAACAAACTCCGGATGGAGTTTTTACTTACAGGATGCCCGCTGTGAAAAGCAACAGACCTGTCAATTTGTCCATGGGTCAAGTTTTAGACGTAAACTTAAAATCCCCTGTGGCTATTGCATCAATTTTACACCGTCTATCAGGTGTTATCGTATTTTTACTCGTACCGGTCCTTCTTTGGATTTTAGACAAATCTTTATCTTCACCTGAAGGTTTTGCGCAAGTTCAAGCTGTGTTTGATAGCTTTATTGTGCGTTTTGTCGTATGGGTATTTGTAGCCGGCTTAATTTATCACCTTATCGGTGGTATCAAGCATCTATTTGCAGATCTTGGCGTTGCTGAAGAACTTCAAAGTGGTCGTATCGCAGCTACTATTTCATTGATCTTGTCTGCAATCGGTATTGTTGCAGCATTTGTATGGATTGTTCTCTAATGAAAAGTGCTACAGGTTTAACAGGATCAGGTTCTCGCGATTGGTTTATCCAGCGTGTAAGTGCCGTTGTATTGGCTGTTTATACTATTGTTGTACTGGGCTGGATCCTTTGCAATAGCGGATTCACTTTTGAGCAATGGTATGGCTTTATGATGACAACACCAATGAAGATTATGTCTTTATTGTCTGTCTTATCTCTTGTTGCGCATGCTTGGATTGGTATGTGGCAAGTATTCACTGACTATGTGACTACTCGTCAAATGGGTCCTTCAGCAAACGGTCTGCGTTTAGTGCTGACTTCTGCAGTGATTGTTGCAGTATTTGCATACGCGATCTGGGCGATCCAGATTTTTTGGGCAAATTGATAGGAAAATATCATGGGCGCTATAACCCCTAAAGAAGATTACACAAATATTCCACACCTAACTTTCGATGCAGTCATCGTTGGTGGTGGTGGTTCAGGTATGCGTGCTTCTTACCAACTTGCTCAAGCTGGTTTGAAAGTTGCTGTACTGACTAAAGTATTCCCAACTCGTTCACACACTGTTGCAGCGCAGGGTGGTATTGGTGCATCTCTTGGTAACATGCAAGAAGATAACTGGCACTACCACTTCTACGATACAGTTAAAGGTTCTGACTGGTTAGGTGACCAAGACGCAATTGAGTTTATGACTCGTGAAGCGCCTCAAGTTGTATATGAGCTTGAACACCTAGGTATGCCATTTGACCGTAACGCTGACGGTACAATTTACCAACGTCCGTTTGGTGGTCATGCTGCGAACTATGGTGAAAAACCAGTTCCACGTGCATGTGCTGCTGCCGACCGTACAGGTCACGCTCTTCTTCATACGCTTTATCAAAGCAACGTGAAAATGGGTACTCAATTCTTCGTTGAATGGATCGCACTTGATTTGATCCGTAATGAAGAGGGTGATGTGCTTGGTGTGACAGCAATTGACCAAGAAACAGGTAAAATTGCAGTATTCCAAGGTAAAGCAACATTGTTCGCTACTGGTGGTGCTGGTCGTGTTTACCGTGCATCTACTAACGCTTATATTAATACTGGTGACGGTCTTGGTATGGCAGCTCGTGCAGGTATTCCATTACAAGATATGGAATTCTGGCAATTCCACCCAACAGGTGTTGCGGGCGCAGGCGTATTGTTGACAGAAGGTTGTCGTGGTGAAGGTGCGATCCTTCGTAACGATGCTGGTGAGCCTTTCATGGAGCGTTATGCTCCGACACTGAAAGACTTGGCACCTCGTGACTTTGTATCACGTTCTATGGACCAAGAAATTAAAGAAGGTCGTGGCTGTGGTCCTAAGAAAGACTACATCTTGCTTGATATGACGCATCTTGGTGCTGAAACAATCATGAAACGTCTTCCATCTGTATTTGAGATTGGTAAGAAATTCGCGAACGTTGACATCACTAAAGAGCCAATTCCTGTAGTACCTACAATCCATTACCAAATGGGTGGTATTCCTACAAATATTCATGGTCAAGTGGTTGTTCCTGTATCTCGTGAAACTGAAGCTTTGGTTGCGAACTACAATAAAGAAACTGGTGTGTACTCACACAATGCGGGTGACCGTGATTTCACTAAACCAGTGAAAGGTTTCTATGCAATTGGTGAATGTTCATGTGTATCTGTACACGGTGCTAACCGTCTAGGTACAAACTCATTGCTTGACTTGGTTGTATTTGGTAAAGCTGCTGGTGAACATATTGTTGACTATGTAACTAAACACCACGGTGATGAATATGCACCGCTTCCTACAACTGTTCTTGAAAAAACTTTGAATCGTGTTCGTCATCTTGATGAATCAACTTCTGGTGAAAATGCTCAAGAAGTTGCAGATGCAATCCGTGACATCGTTCAAGATCACGCTGGTGTATTCCGTACATCTGCACTTCTTGAAGAGGGTGTGAAACAGATTCTTGCGCTCGAACCACGTGTACGTAACATTCACTTGAAAGACAAATCTAAAGTATTTAACACAGCGCGTGTTGAAGCTCTAGAAGTTGAAAACCTGTATGAAGTTGCGAAAGCGACACTGATTTCTGCGGCTGCACGTAAAGAATGTCGTGGTGCACATACAGTGGTAGATTTTGAATTACCACCTGATCATGCTGACTACCCATACGGTCGTCGTGATGATGAGTGGATGAAACACACTTTATGGTTCTCTGTAGATAACCGTCTTGAGTACAAACCAGTACGTTACAAGCCTTTATCTGTAGATGCTATTCCGCCTAAACCACGTACATTCTAATTGGGAGAAGTAAGATGAGTAGAGGTACTCGTACATTTAATATCTACCGCTACGATCCTGATAAGGATGCAGCTCCGTACATGCAAACTTTTAAACTAGAGTTGACTGATAAGCATCGTATGTTGCTTGATGCACTTCTAGCATTAAAAGTTCAAGACGAATCATTAACATTCCGTCGTTCATGTCGTGAAGGTATTTGTGGTTCTGATGGTGTAAACATTAATGGTAAAAATGGTTTGGCGTGTCTTTGGAACCTAAACGACTTACCAGAAGTGATCACAATTCGTCCACTTCCAGGTCTTCCAGTAATTAAAGATTTGGTTGTAGATATGAATCAGTTCTACGATCAGTACAATAAAATCCATCCGTTCCTAATCAACAATCAGCCTGCGCCTCCTAAAGAGCGTTTGCAGTCTCCTGAAGAGCGTGAACATTTAGATGGTTTATACGAATGTATTCTTTGTGCATGTTGTTCAACTTCATGTCCATCATTCTGGTGGAACCCAGACAAGTTCTTGGGTCCTTCAGCATTGTTGAACGCATATCGCTTCATCATTGACTCTCGTGATACAGCAACTCAAGAGCGTTTGGCTCGTCTTGACGACCCATTCTCATTGTTCCGTTGTAAAGGTATCATGAACTGTGTATCTGTATGTCCTAAGGGTCTTAACCCAACTAAAGCAATCGGTCACATCCGTAATATGCTTTTAGATCTAGGTTAATAGATTTGGCAGTAAAAAGAAGCGCACCATTGGGTGCGCTTTTTTTGTCATATATAAAAATGATGATAGTGAAAGTTATTCGCTGTCATTGCAGAGTGCTATAAATGGATTTCATAGAAACGTAGTGAATTAAAAGTATAAAGTGATAGATAAATGGTTATTTATTGATGAAACGCTCGTTCAAGTCTGTCAAAAGGATTAGAAGATGTTATTATGTAACGTAGTAAAAAGAGAGAGGATAGGAATGTCAGCTCTCTTTTGTTTTTGTATATGAGATGAGGTAATAATCGAACGTAGACTTTTGTCTTAATTGAAAGATCATTTTATATGTAGCACCATATCATAGATGAAAATACAAACAGTGTATTTCGCTAATTTATGAGAGGTATGTGTCAAAAAAATCAATTGAAAATGCTCGAACGTGTTAGCATTTAGAGTATCACTATATGTAAAAAATGACTTTGAATTGGGTACATTTTTTCTACAATTTAAGCGCTGTAGAAGGTATATAAATGTTAATAAAGTCGCTTTAGAAAAGATAATTGCGAAAAATTTATTTTTTCTAAGATGATTTGCAAAAATTGCCCGATTTATGTCGGGTATTTCTCAATGAGTAATGATGCCGCTGAGGGCGTTATTGTTCATTAATCACATTGGGTAATCCTAATGTAGTGATAACGCCTCAAGGCTTAAGCCTAATGGGGACTAATGTCATATTACCAATTTGACATTACTAATCATGGGTTCGCTTAAAAAGCATCCTGAAATGTTTTGCAATAGGAAATGGGTCCACAAATGCAAGAAGTTGCTGACGCACTGCGTCTTGACACTGAACTTAGCGCTGACAGTGCAGCGTATATTGAAGAACTTTATGAGCAGTATCTAACGGCTCCAGACTCAGTAGAGGCTGATTGGCGTGAATACTTCGATAAATTCCCGAAAGGTGATCAACCACACAGCAATGTACGTGAGCAATTCCTATTATTAGGCCGTAATTCAAGCCGTGTTCAGCCAGTAGTGCAAAGTGCAGTAAGTTCTGAGCATGAACGCCGTCAAATCGGTGTATTACAGTTGATCGCTGCATACCGTAACCGTGGTCATCAAAACGCAAAATTAGATCCACTTGGTCTTGCAAAACGTGAAATCGTGCCTGATCTAGATCTTGCTGCGCACGGTCTAACTCAGTCTGACTTAGATACTGTATTTAATACAGGTAACCTTGCAATCGGTAAGTCTGAAGCAACACTTGGTGAAATGGTTCAAGCAATGGAAGCAACTTATACTGCTTCGATTGGTGTTGAATACATGCACATTGTTGATACAAAAGAAAAACGTTGGATTCAACAACGCCTTGAAGGTACTCGTGGTCAATTTGGCTACACTGCAGACCAGAAAAAACATATCCTTGAACGTCTAACTGCAGCTGAAGGCCTAGAAAAATACCTTGGTAACAAATTCGTTGGTGCGAAACGTTTCGGTGTTGAAGGTGGTGAATCTTTCATTCCTATGGTGAATGAACTTATTCAACGCGCAGGTTCAGTAGGCTGTAAAGAAGTGGTTATCGGTATGCCTCACCGTGGCCGTTTAAACCTTCTTGTAAACATCATGGGTAAAAACCCAGCTGATCTATTTGGTGAGTTCGAAGGTAAATCTCTGCATAAAAAAGGCTCTGGTGACGTTAAATACCACCAAGGTTTCTCTTCAAACGTAATGACTCCGGGTGGCGAAGTTCACTTGGCATTAGCGTTTAACCCATCACACTTAGAAATCGTTGGACCTGTAGTAGAAGGTTCTGTACGCGCACGTCAAGTACGTCGTAAAGATATCGGTGGTGATGATGTATTACCAATCATCGTTCACGGTGATGCTGCATTTGCAGGTCAAGGTGTAAACCAAGAAACTTTCCAAATGTCACAAACTCGCGGTTATACCGTGGGTGGCACAGTTCATATCGTCGTGAACAACCAAGTTGGTTTCACAACGTCTGACCCACGTGATGCGCGTTCTACAGAATACTGTACTGACATCGCGAAAATGATCCAAGCACCGATCTTCCATGTGAACGGTGATGATCCTGAATCTGTATTATTTGTCTCTCAATTGGCACACGATTTCCGTCATACATTCCGTAAAGACGTTGTAATCGATATGTTCTGCTACCGTCGTCGTGGTCATAACGAAGCTGACGAGCCAGCTGCAACTCAGCCAATGATGTATCAAATCATCAATAAAAAAGCGACTACACGTACGCTTTATGCTGACAAGCTTGTACAAGAAGGTGTTCTTGATCGTGCTTCTGCTGATGCAATGGTTGAACAGTATCGTTCTGACCTTGAAGCAGGTAAACACGTTGCAAATGCGTTGGTACTTGAGCCAAATACAAAAATGTTTGTGGACTGGAAACCTTACTTAGGCCACGAATACACAGACAAATGGGATACCACTTTCCCAATCGAACGTCTAAAAGAGCTTGGTGCGAAAATGCGCGAGCTTCCAGAAGGCTTCGTGATGCAACGTCAGGTTGCTAAAGTGATTGATGACCGTCTGAAAATGCAGACTGGTGAAATGCCATTGAACTGGGGTGCTGCTGAAACATTAGCTTACGCGTCTCTTCTAGATGAAGGTTTCCTTGTTCGTTTAACAGGTGAAGACGTAGGTCGTGGTACATTCTCACACCGTCATGCAAAACTTCATAACCAAGTAGATGGTTCAACTTACATTCCATTATGTAACTTGAAAGAAAACCAACCACGTACAGCTATTTATGACTCATTATTGTCAGAAATGGCGGTTCTTGCATTCGAATACGGTTATGCAACGACTCTTCCGAAGAGCCTTGTCATTTGGGAAGCGCAATTTGGTGACTTCGCAAACTGTGCACAGGTTGTAATCGATCAGTTCATCGCGTCTGGCGAAACTAAGTGGGAACGCGTATGCGGTCTGACTATGCTTCTTCCACATGGCTTTGAAGGTCAAGGTCCTGAGCATTCATCAGCTCGTTTAGAGCGTTTCTTACAGCTATGTGCTGAAGAAAACATGCAAGTGATCACACCGACTACACCAGCGCAGATTTACCATGCGATGCGTCGTCAAGCACTTCGTCCAATCCGTAAACCAATGATCGTGACTTCACCGAAGTCTCTTCTTCGTCACAAACTTGCAACGTCTACTTTAGAAGAACTTGCAAATGGTTCATTCCAAACTGTGATCGATGAAATTGACAATATCAACAAGTCAGACGTAACTCGTCTAGTGCTTTGTGGTGGTAAGGTTTACTACGACTTACTTGAAAAACGTCGTGAAAAAGAATTGAACAACACAGCAATCGTTCGTATTGAACAATTGTATCCGTATCCAGAAGCACGTCTTGCTGAAGTTCTGGCACAATATCCAAACGTTAAAGAATTGGTTTGGGCTCAAGAAGAACCGAAGAACCAAGGTGCATGGTTATTCATCGCTCCGCGTCTCTATGACGACGTGATGAAAGCGGGCAAACAAGTTCGTATAAGTTATGCAGGTCGTGAAGCTTCTGCTGCACCGGCTTGTGGTTCACCATATTTGCACGCAAAACAACAAGCTCAGCTCGTAAATGATGCTTTAGCTATCGTAGCTGAATAACAGGAGATTCTTAATAATGGCAACCGAAATTAAAGCACCGGTATTCCCAGAGTCAGTTGCTGACGGTACAGTTGCAACTTGGCACAAACAACCAGGTGAAGCAGTATCACGTGACGAAGTGATTTGTGATATTGAAACAGATAAAGTTGTTTTAGAAGTTGTAGCTCCTGCTGACGGTACGATTTCTGCAATCGTTAAAAACGAAGGCGATACAGTTTTATCGAACGAAGTGATTGCGACTTTTGAAGAAGGTGCTGCTTCTGGCGCTGCTCAAACTCAAGCTGTTCAATCAGAAGAGAAAGTAGAACAAGCTGCTGCGCAAACTCAAGCGGGCGCTGCTCCTGTTGTTGAACGTGCTCAACCTGTTGCTGATCAAGCTCCTGCAGTGCGTAAAGCATTGACTGAGTCTGGCATTGCTGCTGCTGACGTTGCTGGCACTGGCCGTGGCGGTCGCATCACTAAAGAAGATGTTGCAAACCATCAAGCTAAACCAGCTGCTCCTGCTGCTGCGCCATTAAGCGTTGCTGTTGGTGAACGTATCGAAAAACGTGTTCCTATGACTCGTCTTCGTAAGCGTGTTGCTGAACGTTTACTTGCTGCAACTCAAGAAACTGCAATGTTGACTACGTTCAACGAAGTAAACATGAAGCCAATCATGGAAATGCGTGCGCAATACAAAGATGCTTTTGAAAAGCGTCATGGTGCACGTCTTGGCTTCATGTCATTCTTCGTTAAAGCGGCAACTGAAGCACTTAAACGCTACCCAGCTGTAAACGCTTCAATTGATGGCAATGACATCGTTTACCACGGTTTCTACGACATCGGTGTTGCTGTATCAAGCGACCGTGGTCTAGTAGTTCCAGTTCTTCGTGATACTGACCGCATGAACTATGCTGAAGTTGAAAATGGTATCCGTGCATACGCTGGTAAAGCGCGTGATGGTAAATTGGGTATCGAAGATATGACTGGCGGTACATTCACTATTACTAATGGTGGTACTTTCGGTTCTTTGCTTTCTACACCTATCTTAAATACGCCACAAACTGCGATTTTGGGTATGCATAAAATCCAAGAACGTCCTATGGCTGTAAATGGTCAAGTTGAAATCTTGCCAATGATGTACTTAGCGCTTTCTTATGACCACCGTCTAATCGATGGTAAAGAAGCAGTAGGTTTCCTTGTAACAATCAAAGAATTGTTAGAAGAACCAGCTAAGCTAATCCTTGATCTTTAATACTTCAGAATAATGCAATGGGCTTAGAGCGATCCTCTAAGCCCATTTTTGGAGATACACATGTCTCAATTTGATTTAGTTGTTATTGGTGGCGGTCCTGGTGGTTATGAAGCTGCTATCCGCGCTGCTCAATTAGGCTTTAAAGTAGCTTGTATTGAAAAACGTATTCATAAAGGTAAACCATCTTTAGGTGGTACTTGCTTAAACGTGGGTTGTATCCCATCTAAAGCATTACTTGATTCATCTCACCGCTATGAAGATACTGTTCATCACTTAGATGACCACGGTATTACAACTGGTGAAGTGAAATTTGATCTTGCAAAACTGCTTGATCGTAAAGACAAAATTGTTAACCAATTGACGATGGGTATTGATGGCCTACTTAAAGGCAACGGTATCGAATGGTTAAAAGGTACAGGTAAATTACTTGCAGGTAAGAAAGTTGAGTTTGTATCTCACGAAGGTGAAACTCAAATTTTAGAACCTAAATATGTAATCCTTGCATCGGGTTCTGTGCCAGTAAATATTCCAGTTGCTCCTGTAGATCAAGACATTATTGTTGACTCTACTGGTGCGCTTGAGTTCCCAGAAGTGCCTAAACGTCTTGGTGTTATTGGCGCGGGTGTTATTGGTCTAGAGCTGGGTTCTGTTTGGCGTCGTCTTGGTGCGGAAGTTGTTGTATTTGAAGCAATGGATGCATTCTTGCCAATGGCTGATAAAGCTTTGGCGAAAGATTACCTAAAAGTATTGACTAAACAAGGTCTTGATATCCGTGTTGGCGCGAAAGTTGCTGGTACAGAAGTGAATGGCCGTGAAGTTACTGTTAAGTACACTCAAGGCGGCGAAGACAAAACTCAAACTTTCGATAAATTGATCGTTTGTGTGGGCCGTAAAGCATATGCAGAAGGTTTATTGGCTGAAGATTCAGGCATTAAACTCACTGAGCGCGGTCTAGTTGAAGTAAACGATTGGTGTGCAACTTCAGTTGAAGGTGTATATGCAATTGGTGACTTGGTACGTGGTCCAATGCTTGCACATAAAGCAATGGAAGAAGGCGTAATGGCTGTTGAGCGTATCCACGGTCATGCAGCTCAAGTGAACTATGACACTATCATCTCTGTAATTTACACACACCCAGAAGCGGCGTGGGTTGGTTTAACAGAAGAGCAAGCGAAAGAAAAAGGCCACGAAGTTAAAACAGGTCAATTTGGTTTCGCTGCAAATGGTCGTGCAATGGCTGCTGGTGAAAACGCAGGCTTTGTTAAGTTTGTTGCTGATGCGAAGACAGATCGTCTACTCGGTATGCACGTGATTGGACCTGCTGCGTCTGACATCGTACACCAAGGCATGATCGCACTTGAGTTCGTATCAAGTGTTGAAGACCTACAGTTAATGACTTTCGGTCACCCGACATTCTCTGAAGTCGTTCACGAAGCTGCACTTGCAGTCGATGGACGTGCAATTCACGCGATTCAGCGTAAACGTAAATAAGATGTAAAAAGAGCGGCTTAGGCCGCTCTTTTTTGTTTCAGATGGTTGTTTTAATTTGAATAATCATCTAAAAATAAAGATAAGAAATATTTTAAGATTTAAAAAGGTTAAAGCTGCTTTGACGGATGTCTGGGCTTTAATGGGTCATAACAAAGCGAAGAAAGAGTAAAAGGTTGTTCAATGAATCTACACGAATATCAAGCTAAAGCGTTATTAAAAAAATATGGTATGCCAGTCCAAGAAGGCGTATTTGTAACTACCGCAGAAGAAGCAGTCAAAGCTTTTGAGCAACTGGGTGGTAAGTTTGCGGTACTCAAAGCCCAAGTGCATGCAGGTGGTCGTGGTAAAGCAGGCGGCGTTAAAGTCGTAAAATCTGCACAAGAAGCCACTGATTATGTGAACCAAATGGTCGGCTCACGCTTAGTCACTTATCAAACAGATGCATTAGGTCAACCCGTCAGCGGTATTTTGGTATCTGAAGATGTTTATCCAGTAGAGCGTGAATTGTACCTAGGTGCTGTAGTTGACCGTTCTAGCCGTCGTGTGACCTTTATGGCATCGACTGAAGGCGGTGTTGAAATTGAGAAAGTTGCAGAAGAAACGCCTGAAAAAATTATTAAAGTTGAAGTAGATCCTCTAGTGGGATTGTTACCATTCCAAGCACGTGAAGTGGCGTTTGCTTTAAACCTAAAAGATGGTCAAGTGAATCAATTTGTCAAAATCATGTCTGCGGCTTATCAAGCATTCATTGAAAATGATTTTGCTTTATTTGAAATTAACCCGTTATCCGTACGTGAAAATGGCGAGATTTTATGTGTGGATGCAAAAATTGGTATCGACTCAAATGCTTTATATCGCTTACCAGAAATCGCAGCACTACGCGATAAAACGCAAGAAAATGAGCGTGAGCTGAAAGCCTCTGAGTTTGATCTGAACTATGTTGCCTTAGAAGGTAATATTGGCTGTATGGTGAATGGTGCTGGTCTAGCGATGGCAACCATGGACATCATCAAGCTATATGGTGGTCAACCTGCAAACTTCCTAGATGTCGGAGGCGGCGCGACCAAAGAACGCGTAATTGAAGCCTTTAAAATCATTTTGGCAGATACATCTGTACAAGGTGTATTAATTAATATTTTTGGTGGGATTGTACGTTGTGACATGATTGCTGAAGCAATTATTGCAGCGGTTCAAGAAGTAAATGTGACTGTACCTGTGGTTGTTCGTTTAGAAGGGAACAATGCAGAGTTGGGTGCAAAATTACTTGATGAATCAGGTTTGAAATTGATTTCTGCAAATGGCTTGGCTGATGCTGCAGAAAAAATTGTTGCTGCGGTAAAAGGCTAAGGGAGTAGAGATCATGAGCGTATTAGTAAATAAAGACACAAAAGTTTTAGTTCAAGGTTTTACCGGTAAAAACGGCACATTCCATTCAGAACAATCGATTGCTTATGGCACTAAAGTTGTTGGCGGTGTAACACCGGGCAAGGGCGGCACACAACACTTAAACTTACCCGTTTTTAATACCATGAAAGAAGCGGTACGTGAAACAGGTGCAACGGCAACTTCTATTTATGTACCTGCACCTTTCGTACTAGATTCAATTATTGAGTCTATAGATGCAGGTGTTGAGCTGATCGTTGTGATTACGGAAGGTGTACCGACACTTGATATGCTAAAAGCCAAACGTTACCTAGAAACCTATGGTAACAATGCACGTCTAATTGGTCCGAACTGTCCAGGGATTATTACTCCGGGTGAATGTAAGATCGGTATTATGCCGGGGCATATTCATCAACCGGGTAAAATCGGCATTATCTCGCGTTCAGGGACTCTGACCTATGAAGCTGTAGCGCAAACCACGAAGCTGGGTCTAGGTCAGTCGACGTGTATCGGTATTGGGGGAGATCCAATTCCGGGCATGAACCAAATTGATTGCTTAAAGCTGTTCCAAGACGACCCGCAAACTGAAGCGATCATCATGATTGGTGAGATTGGTGGTACAGCAGAAGAAGAAGCGGCTGAATATATCCAGTCGAATGTAACTAAGCCTGTTGTCGGTTATATCGCGGGTGTGACTGCACCAAAAGGTAAACGTATGGGACATGCAGGCGCAATCATTTCGGGTGGTAAAGGCACAGCAGAAGAGAAATTCGCTGCTTTTGAAAAAGCCGGAATGGCCTATACCCGTAGTCCTGCTGAATTAGGCTCGACTATGTACGAAGTTTTAAAGTCTAAAGGTCTTGCTTAGTTACGGTAATTTTCTGTTAATAAAAACCCCTCAAATGAGGGGTTTTTTATTTTTATTTAATAATAGTGGCTGAATAGTAAAGAAAATTTATAAAATCAGCATATTCTCATTCATTATTAACACTTTGGTATGAATAATTAACCAAATTTAATCGGTCAAAATATGACATAATGTGAAACACATCACATTAATTTAATTTGATGAATAATTACTCTTCTAACGTGAATAATCATGATTTATAAATCTTATTTATCTCGTCTATGTTTCTTGTCGATTTTTTCGAGCCTTCCTACGGTTGTATTTGCAGTTGATAATATTGATCAGCAAAGAGAACAAAGTGTTGCGGATATCCGTGTCGGTAAATTGGATCAGGGATTTAACCAATTACAAGTTTTATTAGCGCAACATCCTGATAATCAGAAGCTCATTGCAGATTACACGCTCCTGCGTTATGCAAATGCAACCTTTAGCTCTACAGATATGGCCTACTTGGCGAAGATTAGTCCAACGACGTTTCCAGATTATGGCAAAGTCAGTGTCATCAAAGCTTTACGTGATCTTAAACAATATGATCAAGCCTTACAGTGGGCACAAAAATTTTATCAGCAGGATCAATCGGAACAGTGGTTGATTTGGCAGGGTGTGTTGCTGGCAGAATCAGGTCAAAAAGATCAAGCAAAACAAAAACTGGCAAATCTCAACTTACAGTCGCTTGGTGCAGATTATCTTTCGCAATTGGCCTATGCCTATCGATTATTGGATATGCCTGCTGAATCTCTCAATGCAGCGAAATATGCGCTAGAAAAACAGCCAAATACTGATACCCAAGAACAGTATATATTGGCTCTATTGCAAAATAGCGATTTTGCCACTGCGCAAAGCTATATTCAGGCCAATGGACTCAATAGTTCTAAGCCAGTGTTGCAACATTTGCTCAAGATGAATGAGTTCTCACAGCGTATCCAACAAGGCATTCAAGCCTCAAAAAATGCGTTTGATATGAAGCGTGGGGCAACGGCATTTGAACCACTAGATCGTGTTCTGGCTGAAATGAGTGCTTATGAAGGCTCACTTCCTGCAGATGAAGCCAGTAAACGTAAATTTTACTATGAATATATCTATGCCTTAAATGCACGTAATGCTTCAAAGCATGCATTGGCACAAGTAGAAAAAACAGGTCAAACAGCTAAAGAAATGCCTGCTTATGTACGACATGCTTTAGCAGACAGTTATTTAAAATTACGTCAACCTGAAAAAGCTGAGCCTTTATATCAGAGTTTATTTGCTGAAAAAAATTATGCGGACTATAACGTCTATGCTGGTTTGTACTATAGCTTGATCGAACAAGAAAAATTTAAACAAGCCAATCAGTTAATCGACACCATGGACAAACAGTTGCCGACCTTTGTTTATAGTAATGCGAAAGGAGTGGATAAGGCGCCACACGATGATCGTACTGAATTTATTGCGTTGAAGGGATTGAACTTTGCTTATCGCAATGAACATGAAAAAGCTGAACGTTACTTTAATGACTTAACCGCAAAGGCTCCCGGCAATATCGGGTATCAAAATAATTTGGCATTAATTCAACGTTGGCGTGAAAAACCAGAGCAGTCCCAGCATACTTTGGCGCAGCAGAATAGCTTAGAGCCCATTTCACAGGGAACGCAACTTAACCGCATGCAGAATTTCCAAGCCTTGAGTCAAATTCAAGCTTGGCGTGAACTCAATCAATATATGGTCAGTCATGTCGGTGATGATACGGGCGTAAAACAAAGTAAAAAAGAATTGGATGATCGGAATCGTGCGTCAATTCAACATCAAAGTACCTTTGCGAAAAGTGAGTCTGATGATCCTCGTGTACAAAATCGCCTGAAAGGTTCACGTGAACAGGAAAACTGGACGCGTATCAATAGCCCATGGTTTTACGATAATTATCGACTCTTTGCAGACCATAGCAATCGTTGGTCGAAGTATGAGTCTGGCAAATTAAAAGACCAGCGGATTGGCATGGGTTTGGAGTGGGCTTCGGATCGTAAAGCTGCATCTGCATTATTCTCTCAAAGCACCGATGGCGACCGTTTTGGTGTGCAATTGGATTGGTCACATTGGCTGAATGATCATTGGAACTATGCATTGGGTTATGACAGCCAAGCGGATATTCCATTGCAATCTTTGGCACAGGATCATGAAGGGCAGGCATATCGTTTTGCACTGAACTGGCAACAAAATGAATCACGTAAAGCAGGTGCAAGTTATCAATTGACCGATATTGATGATGGCAATCTACGCCAAGAACTGTCAGGGTATTTTAAACAGCAATTCCAACAATCTCCGCATCATATTTCTGCGGCAACACTGCGTGGTTATTACGGAAAAAATGATTCGGTTGATGTGCCTTATTTTAACCCCGAACATAGCTATAGCGCTGAAGTGACATTGGAACATGATTGGATGACATGGCGTGATTATGAACGTCATTTTAACCAGCACTTTGCAGCAACGATCGGTACATTCGGACAAAAAGGCTACTCAAGTCGTCCGATTTATAATTTGTATTATCAACATGATTGGCAGCTCTCACGCACGTGGAAACTGAACTACGGCATAGGTTGGGGTTCACATCCGTATGACGGAAAAGATGAAGATCGTAGTTATGCAGTTGTTGGTTTTGAGGGGCGCTTCTAATGAAAAATACATTATTACACCGCATGTTGAAGCAAAGCTTAGTTCTAGCTGTAACTTTGCCCATCGGTACGACATATCTGTTTGCTGACAATAATGTGCCAGAAACTGCAAATTTGGCGATGCCTGAACTTGATGAAAGTACAGCACATAACCAATTTGTAACGCTGACCTTTCATGATGTTCGAGATGATGTTGCCAAACGTGGTGACCGAGATGTCTATGCGATTAGTACGCAAAATCTTGGGCAATATTTTGCGTGGATTAAACGAGAAGGTTGGCAGCCCATTCGTTTAGAAGATGTCATGCAGGCGCGTTTACAAAAGAAAAAGTTACCTGAAAAGGCGCTGTTATTAACTTTTGATGATGGTGCGCTAAGTAGTTATAGCAAAGTCTTTCCATTGTTAAAGCAATATCAATTTCCTGCAGTTTTTGCTATTCCAACCAGTTGGATTAATGGCAATACCAAAGATGCTTATGAAGCTTATGGTGTGGGTAATTTGATGAATTGGGATCAAATGCGGGAAATGCAAAAGTCGGGATATGCCGAATTTGTATCGCATTCGGATGATCTGCATCATGGTATTTTGGCAAACCCACAAAAAAATATGGAACCTGCTGCGATTACACGTCAGTATTTTCCAGCTCAAAATCGTTATGAAACCGATGCTGAGTTTGAGCAGCGTATTGTGCAAGATTTGAAGAAATCTAAACAAGAACTTGATCGTCAACTGGGTATTCATAGTATGGCGATCTTCTGGCCATACGGTGCAGTTACACCAGAAATTGAGGGATATGCACGTAAAGCGGGACTGCCCATGTCGTTTAGCTTGGGTAACGTGGTCAGTCAGGCAGATTCGGTGCATACCTATCAGCGTGCCCTGATTATGGATAACCCAACACCAGAGTTTATCCATCAAAATATGGAAGACTTTATCGTTGAAGCTCGCGCGCCCTATAAACAGCGTAAAACATTCCTGAATTTTAATTTGGCTGAATTACAAGCGCCAACGGCTGAGCAATCAGATCAGAAATTGGGGACATTATTAGACCAAGTCAATGCGTTAAAAACCAATACATTGCTTTTAAATGCCGCAGTTGATCATGATGGTGACGGTAAAATTGATGCCTTATTTTTCCCAAATTCAAAACTGCCGATGCAGCAAGATTTACTGAATCGTACCGTATGGCAAGCTCGTACACGAATTGGTAATCGAGTCTATGCACAGCTCCCAATCAGTTTTGGAGTTACAGCAGGGGATTAATTTGGCAGACCTAACGGCAGATCTATTGAAAAACAATAGTTCGCTAGAAGGTTTAATTATTAACACCGGTAATAGCTTGGACTGTGCAATTCATTCAGCTCAGTGGTCAACCGCATGTACTGAGCAAGTACAAAAAATCATTGCGATTAAAGAGCGTAGTAAGGCGCAAGCACATTTTTATTCCAATATTAGTAATGACAACCAAACCGCGCTCAAGGTGAATTTAACTGGACATCAGTTTTCTGGATTAAAACCGTTGGTGACTCGTGTCTTAACAGCGTCGGACTTTCTGTATTTAAGTATTAACCCAGGTCAGCATCCGCAAAGTTTTAAAGCTTTTATGTCCGCATTGAAGACTTTGAATACAGAGCAAAAGCAACGCTTGATTGTCAGTTTAGATATCAATCCAAAAATGAGCGAGAAAGATTGGACACAGTATCAGCAAAACTATCAGGCTTTGCGCGCAGCGTCGGTACAAAAAATCGGACTGAATAATTATCAGCTTCAGGATGGCGAACGCGTTCAACATCACCTATATCAAAGCATCAGCTTGAATGGCAGTCCACTGACTTACCGTGATCCGTATATACAAGGAGGTCAGTAATGCAAGAATGGGAACTGAGTTTTAACGATCTGTTTTTTGCCTTTGCTTTCCTATATCCCTTATTTATGGCGTGGATTTGGATTGCTGGAGGCGTGTGGTTCTACTTAAAGCGTGAATGGAAACAACCTGAACTTCCCGTGCCAACCGTACACGGTTGTAGCATCATTGTGCCTTGCTTTAATGAAGAAGCACAGGTACGTGACACGATTCGATATGCGATGCAGAGCCAATATCCAAATTTTGAAGTGATAGCGGTGAATGATGGAAGTAAAGATCGAACCGCTGAAATTCTAGACCAATTGGTACTCGAATATCCTAAATTGCGTGTGGTGCATTTGGCTGAGAATCAGGGTAAAGCGTATGCATTACGTGCAGGCGCGATGGTCAGCCAATTTGAATACTTGATTTGTATTGATGGTGATGCATTATTGCACCCGCATTCGGCACTTTGGATGATGCATCATCTGACCAGTTTCCCACGCGTGGGCGCTGTAACGGGTAATCCACGTATTGTGAACCGTTCAAGCATCTTGGGTAAAATTCAGGTCGGTGAATTTTCTTCGATTATTGGCTTAATCAAGCGCTCTCAAAGAACCTATGGTCGTATTTTTACAGTGTCGGGTGCAATTGCAGGTTTCAGAAAAACTGCACTAGACCGCATTGGTTATTGGCGTGATGACATGATCACAGAAGATATTGATGTGTCATGGCGTTTGCAGTTCGATCATTGGGATTTGCACTATGTACCGCAAGCCCTTTGCTATATCTATATGCCAGAAACCTTTAATGGACTTTGGAAACAACGTTTACGTTGGGCTCAAGGCGGCATCGAAGTACTATTTGCCTATTTACCTAAAATATTTAAATGGCGTTTACGTCGGATGTGGCCGATTGCATTCGAATCTATCATTAGCGTGATCTGGGCCTATGTCATGTTCAGTATTTTTGTCTTGTATTTTTATGGTCTATTTTTCTCATTACCGGGTGAGTGGGCGATCCAATCACTATTACCTCAATGGTATGGGGTGATTTTAGGTGTAACCTGTTTATTCCAGTTCCTCGTGAGTTTATGGATCGATCGCGCTTACGACAAAAAACGCTTACTGCGAAATTATTTTTGGGTGATTTGGTATCCCTTATTTTTCTGGATTTTAGCCATGCTGACCACGGTCGTTGCTTTGCCAAAGACTATTTTCAAAACCCAAAAGCGTGCGCGTTGGGTCAGTCCAGACCGTGGATTTAGAGGGGAGGAAAACAATGAACCAAGTTAATTTACAAAATCAGAAGCCAGTTGCAAATTCAGATTTTAAAATTATTCAAGATGAATCATTGCTTGAATTACCTGAATATATTGATAAACCTGAATACGTCAAACGCAAGTCAGCAGGCTATGGTCTGATGGCAGTCGGGTGGATGCTTTGGATGTGGTTGTTTTTACCGCTATTAACCCTTGTGTTTTGGTGGTTTGAAGGCACGGTGGTGTATTCACAGGTTATGGATCAGTCCCAACCGATGACCAGTCTATCGATCATGAAATTGATTTTCTCAATCGGAATCTTTATTTGCTGTCTATTTGTTTGGGCAAGTTATAACTGGATGCGTTTTCATGGGGAAGATCGTAGAAAGGCGCCAGAGAATGCTCAAGATGAAGATTTGGCGAAAAGCTTTCACGTAAAAGCCAGTGATATAGCCACGATGCGAGAATCAAAAAATATCACCTTGCACTATACGGATGAAGGTCAATTAGAACACTATAAAATCAACAGCTAATCAGCGTTCTTCATCAGATCTAGAATCCTAGATCTGATGATGTAGGCATTTGTATCAGTCATTAGCTAGGGCAGGTGCAAATGCCTTTTTTATTTGCTGTGCATCTGGATGATTTTGCACGAAATCATCTGGATAATACCCGATATGTTGCACACCATGTTGTTCCAGTAAACGGATGGTGTCAGTCAGTTCCTGATTGGAAATAGGTTTTTGATGATTCCAATCGGTCACTTGAAGTTCAAAAATGGTACGGCTCAAATTGGGATCATATTTTTTGGCACGCTCGATCAAGTTTAAATAAAACTGACGATGGTCATCTGCTTTTTCCATATAGGGCATGGCCATGATGGCGTTGTAATCATAATGTTGATACGTGCTGGCATTGGACTGGCTAAACCATTTTTCACTGTTCGGGTTCAGCACAGCTTCAGCATACATATTGCGAGCAAAATGTAAGTCGGGTTGCTGCTGTTTTAAAATCTGACTGATGCCTTCAGCAAATTGGTCTAAATAGGCGGTTTTGTAGCGTGAAAATTCAAGCTGCTGCGCATGCTTTGGTTGTCCAATCAATTGTTGATCGAAGCCCCATGTTTTGTAGGTCTGAAGCGCTGCGGTACTATTATCCTCAAAATCATTGAGAGTGATATCATCGTGATAAAGAATGCCATCTACTTTATTCTGCTGAATAAAATCTAGAAAAATTTCTGCTGTGTATTGTTGGTTTCTCGGGTCAAAGGGTGATATCCGAATATAACCTTTTTTTTCACTTTGGCTTTTTACATATTGCAGAGGGTACTGTTTCGGGAACTCCCACGCAATTAAAGGCAGCCATGCATATACAGTTTTTACTTGAGTCTGCTGTCGTATTTCGTGCAAAACACGTTGAAATAAATCTGAGCGCATTGGGATATAGCGATTTTTAAAATACACCGCATCAGCCGAACCATTGGCATCAGGGTCTGCAAAAGCTTGTAGAAAAATCGTATTGGCTTCAATGCGACGGATACGTTCAATCAATGCGCGGATATTTTTTTCTTGTTGAGCCTGATTGGCATCATATACATAATCTAAGTCGATATGCATGATGCGCATACGCTCTGTAGTGCTTGGCTTTGGTGTTTTGCTGGTCAAGGTTTGATGTAAAGGATTGGCTGATGCATATTGCTTGACCAAATCTTGTATAGGGTGGTGGGTAATACGTACCGTTTCAGCACTGCTACAGCCTGAAAAGACCAAACCGAAGCAGGTCATTAGACCTAGTAATTTTTTAAAGGGGCGTAGGGAAGTAACGGCATTTAAGGAAGAAGTCATATTTATACTTGCACTGAGCGTATTATCATTCGTAAATGTTTTCATCGCATATTTTGCTGCACGTTTTAGCAAGTACAGCTAAGCAGAATATGATGAATTTGAAGATTGTAGCAAGATTGCAGGGGAAGGGTTATTCTTGAAAGTGTGATTTGGTTTGCACTTTGTTGTGATCCAGTATTTCGTCATTTTACAGTCATGATTTGATACTGAACTTATTTTTTTAGCTTTATGAGTATTCCTTGTCGATGATCTCAATAAAAAAACCGCAGGATTAAGCTGCGGTTTTTTTAGCGTGTAAAACGAATTAACCAGCTTTTTTGTTTAAGCTCTGAGTTAAACCATTAATATCGCCACCTTGGATACCAAGCTCACTCATCAAGCTATCAATCAGTGGGGCCTGGCTGCGGTAGCGTAGGGCACTATTTACCACTTGGTCTGACAAGGCAACATTACCGCTACCTTCGTGGTGAGCATCACCTTGGCAAGAACCTGCATGTCCACCATTTAGGCCATTCACTTGCAAAATCTTAATGTCATCAATGTTTTCCATTGGTTTAACACTTTCGCGAATGATTTCAGGTAAGTATTTCAACATCGCTAAACGAATTTGCATTTCAACCTGTTCAGATGACAATACGTTGTTTGCTTCGTTCACTGCACGTGTACCTTCAGCATCAACTTGGTATTGTTTTTCCATCGCTTGAGCCAAGAGAACTTTTGCGTCAGCTTCACCTTTGGCTTTTAAGCGAACTTTTTCAGCTTCGGCTTCAGCTGCAATACGAATTGCTTCTGCATCATCTGCGGCTGCTTGTTTACCCGCTTCAGCCGCGACAGTAATGGCAATCGCATCTTTCTCCGCTTTTTCTTTCGCAGAGACCAATTCAACAGCTTTTTGACGTTCAGCTTGTTGGATTTGACGAACGGTAATCACTTCTTCTTCGGCTTTTACCGCTTGAGCACGGGCTTGATCGGCATGTGCTTTAGCTTCAGATTCAGCACGAGATTTTTCAGCAATGGCAATTGCACGGTCTTGCTCAGCGAGTTCAATGGTTTTCTTTTGTTCCACTTGGGCTTGCTGAATAATTTGTGACTTTTGAATATTTTGATTTTCAACGTCACGTGCAGCAGTAATACGCTTTAAGTCAACTTCACGTTCAGCAGCAATACGCGCTTCTTCGGCTTCACGTTTTTTAGCAGCTTCTTGTGATGCAATTTCTGCAAGCTGTTCTGCACGACGGATTGAAATTTCACGTTCTTGTTGCAGTTTTGCATATTCTTCTTCACGCAAAATTTGTAGACGTGCTTGTTCTGCTTCTAAGTTCTTGGTCTTAATTGCAAGATCTGCATCTTGTTCAATCGCATTACGTTTACGACGACGGTCTTCAATGGTTTCTGTCAGTTTAGTTAAACCTTCAGCATCGAACGCATTTTGTGGGTTAAAGTATTTAAAGCCTGTTTGGTCTAAGCCAGTTAATGAAACGGTTTCAAGTTCCAAACCGTTTTTATGTAAATCTTCAGACACCACTTGCTGAACTTTTTGTACGAAGTCGACACGTTTTTCATGCAACTCTTCCATCGCCATTTCTGCGGCAACTGCACGTAGAGAGTCAACAAATTTTCCTTCGACCAAATTCTTTAACTCATTTGGCGACATGGTCTTTTGACCTAAAGTCTGTGCTGCGGTAGCAATCGAATCTGCGGTTGGTTTCACACGGACATAGAACTCCGCCATCACATCGACACGCATACGGTCACGTGTAATCAGCGCTTGGTCATCTGCACGGCGTACTTCAAGACGTAGGGTGTTCATATTGACTGGAATAATTTCATGCAGCACAGGAAGCACAATAGCACCGCCACCTAAAATCACTTTTTCACCGCCGAAGCCTGTACGCACAAATGAAATTTCTTTACTTGAGCGACGATAAAGTCGAGCAATAATAAAACCAATAAAAATAAGTGCGGCAAAAATTATCCCGACTGTTACAAGGATACCGCTTGGAATAATGTCTAACATGGACGTTTATCTCTTTTGTTGTAGTTCAAGTTAACCCTCTAAAGTGCTAACAAGTTTGGTTTAAAAATCAGTATTTTGTTGACTCATCATGACTTCGAGATTTACAGAAGGAATGATGCGTTAAATGTATTTATATGGTGTTAGAAGAACTGATCGAGCATCAATTCATTAAAAATTTAGAGCATGGTGGCTTGAAAGCCTACATTTGTTTTTTGGGTTAAAACCACTGATTGACCTTGGCTGAAAATTTCATCTTGTTCAGGTTCAACCAAAATATAATGGGTCAATCCGTGTTGATCTTTGACTTTGGCTTGAGCAGGAGACTGTGGTCGTGCATCACCCAAAATGATCGTGGCCGTTCTACCGATCAATTCATCACTATAAATGGCGGTTGTTTCATCTTGCGGTAAAATACGGGCAATGAGCATTGCGCTAAAACGTACGAAGGGCATGCACAGAAAAATACATGCAGGTGCAATAATCCATGCACTGAACATCATACTGGTCATTTGGTTAACGACGGCTTGAATAGTAAAGCCCAATAAACTATAGACACATAAGAAAATGATGAGCCATACAAACAGCGGAATACGACCTAAATACAACCAATCGAGCACACGTGTCACGATACCTGCATCGGCATCTACACCTAGCTCTGCATTATGACCAACATCCTCAGGTAGGAATTGATCTAAGAAGCCTTGAGAACCACCCCCTAAAATTGTTAACACAATCTCAAAAAGCCCAAACAAGAACATTAAGCAGAGACTGATGCTAAACACGATATTAGACGGGTGAGTAAACAATTCCCACATTATATTTATCTCTATATTTATGCTTATAAAAAATCAAAAAAAATAATTCTGGCTGAATTTTTTTCAGTAAATAAAATAACATTATCTGTCGAAATTGTGTAAAAAAATTACAGATCAGATTAACAAAAAGTCGGCTTTTATGTGAGCTATTACTAAGTTTTTCTTTAAAAATAGTTGATCAATTAAGTCGGGATTATCTAAATCTAAAGTTAATAGTATTTCTGCTTTACCCATTTAAGATTTAAGTCATTGTGATCAATCAAATTTTCAGTCTAATTGCAGATATATAAGTGGTCGTGCTTAACGGAGAGAAATGGCTTGTTAAAAGGCACAGAAAACAATGTTAGGAAATGTAAATTTATAACCGTCACGGCAGTGCTGAGAAGCTTTACCGTGACTTTCGATGTCATATGGAGATTTGAACTGGTGTTCAATAGAGCGCTTTTTAGTAAGCTTTAACCCTTTTTATAACAATGAAGTTTGAATGCGTACTTTCATATCTAATGCGGCTTGAACAATAAAGGTTTTCATCCACTTCACTTGTTCGCCCATCGGATTGGTTTTAATCGCAGTGTCTAAAAAGCCCATGCTTTCAAGTTGAAACAATTGCTTTTCGATCTCTTCTTCTAACTGGGTGCTATTGGCTGCGAGCGGGAAATGGATTAAGTGAAATGCTTTGGGAAAATTATAAAAAGCATAGAGCAGATTAAATGCGCGTTGATCGGCCTTTAAATTGCCAGCGCCAATTTCGTAGCCGCGATCTTGGTTACTGTGAGTCACCCCAATCAAAAATTCGAGTTTATTGTCCAAAAGTCGTAGGCCGAACTGAAGGCCAATTTGGTCAGCACTCAGCTCATGTTGGATAAAGTTATTCAGCGGGCTGCCGTCATCATTTAAGGCTTCTTGGAGCACAAGCATGTGTGAAGAATGCTGATAAATATAGCCAGCAAGACCTGCTGCTTCAATCAGCGACTTTAAGGTTTCAAGCGTATAGTGACTATATGGCATATCAATAACTATTGGAGAGTGATATAGCTACTTTAGGTAATTTGAGCGAGTTTGAATACCGATTGTTTAGAGGATTTAGCGATTAGTTAATTGATAAAAAATTGCGTAAACTTAGGGATCTCGGACTAGAATAATAATGAAATTGATAAGTCTATCGTATTAAATTAATTAAAATTGATAAGCAGTATCAGACAATTTGTATATGACGAATAAGAATATCAATATCACAAAACAAGCAATCGTTATGAAAGCTTAATCACTATAATGTATATATATCTTTAAAAGTGTAATAAGTACACATATTCTAAGCTGGTGTTGTCCATGTCATTAAATGAGGAAAGACTTACTCATCTTAAACAGCTTGAAGCTGAGAGTATTCATATCATCCGTGAAGTTGCTGCTGAGTTCGAAAACCCAGTCATGCTGTATTCAATCGGTAAAGATTCAGCGGTCATGCTGCATCTTGCTTTAAAAGCATTCTATCCTGCCAAACTTCCATTCCCACTACTGCATGTAGACACGGGTTGGAAATTTAAAGACATGATTACTTTCCGTGACAACATGGCAAAAGAGCATGGCTTTGATTTGATCGTGCATCAAAACAAAGAAGGTAAAGACGCAGGTGTAAATCCGTTCGATTACGGTAGCTCAAAATATACTGATATCATGAAAACTCAAGGCTTAAAACAAGCACTTGATAAATATCAGTTTGATGCGGCTTTCGGTGGTGCGCGCCGTGACGAAGAAAAATCTCGTGCCAAAGAACGTGTTTACTCATTCCGTGATACCAAACACCGTTGGGACCCTAAAAACCAACGTCCTGAACTTTGGAATCTTTACAACGGTAAAGTGAACAAAGGCGAAAGTATTCGTGTGTTCCCATTGTCTAACTGGACTGAGTTGGATATTTGGCAATACATCTACCTTGAAAATATTAAATTGGTTCCTTTGTATTTGGCTGCTGAACGTCCAGTGGTTGAGCGTAACGGTACTCTGATCATGGTTGATGATGAGCGTATGCGTTTGAACGAAGGTGAAGTGCCACAAATGAAATCGGTGCGTTTCCGTACTTTAGGTTGTTACCCACTGACAGGTGCAGTTGAATCAACTGCAACAACTTTACCGGAAATTATCCAAGAGATGCTTTTAGCCACCACATCTGAACGTCAAGGCCGTATGATCGACCATGACGAAGCAGGTTCGATGGAAAAGAAAAAGCAGGAAGGTTACTTCTAAAAATCTCTCCCCTTGCGCAGCAGTGCTGCTCATCTTTGAAAAAGAGATGAGAAAGTCCCCCTTTTATAAAGGGGGAAATAGGGGGATTAAAAGAAACCGATTTCAAAAGAATATGTGGAGCTTTGAGCAATGTCTCATCAATCAGATTTAATTAGCCAAGACATCTTGGCGTATTTAAAACAACACGAAAATAAAGACCTTCTTCGTTTCCTGACTTGCGGTAACGTGGATGATGGTAAATCGACTTTAATTGGCCGTTTGCTTTACGATTCAAAATTGATTTATGAAGATCAATTGCAAGCCGTGACTCGTGACTCTAAAAAAGTAGGTACTACGGGTGATGCACCTGACTTGGCTTTACTTGTCGATGGTCTGCAAGCGGAACGTGAGCAGGGTATTACCATTGACGTGGCTTACCGTTATTTCTCTACTGAAAAACGTAAGTTCATTATTGCTGACACCCCGGGGCATGAGCAGTACACACGTAACATGGCGACTGGTGCGTCGACTGCCGATTTAGCGATCATCTTGATTGATGCGCGTTATGGCGTTCAAACTCAGACTCGTCGTCACTCATTTATTGCAAGCCTTTTGGGTATTCGCAACATTGTGGTTGCAGTGAACAAAATGGATTTGGTTGAATTCTCTGAAGCGCGCTTCAATGAAATTCAAGCAGAGTACAACGAGTTCGTAAACCAATTGGGCGATCGTAAACCTGCGAATATTATCTTCACGCCAATTTCTGCGTTGAATGGTGATAACGTTGTAAACAAATCTCCATCTACACCTTGGTACCAAGGTCAGACTTTAATGGAGACTTTGGAAACTGTTGAAATTTCGCATGATACGAGCAAGCACGAATTCCGTTTCCCAGTTCAGTATGTTAACCGTCCGAACCTCGATTTCCGTGGCTTCTGCGGTACGATTGCACTTGGTGAAGTAAAAGTTGGCGATACCATTACTGCATTACCATCTGGTAAGTCTTCGACTGTTAAAGAAATCGTGACTTTTGACGGTAACTTAGACCATGCTGTTGCAGGTCAAGCGGTAACACTTACGCTAAATGATGAAATTGATATTTCACGTGGTAACGTTTTAGTTAAAGCAGGCGAACAGCCGTTAATTTCACGTTCTGCACGTGCCTCTGTGGTATGGATGACAGATGCGCCTTTAGTGGTTGGTAAACTGTATAATGTGAAGTTTGGTACACAAACTATTCCTGCGAAAGTAGCTAAAATTAACTACCGTACCAATGTAAACACATTGGAAAAAACGGAAGTTGCTGAACTTGCATTGAACTCGATTGCTGACGTTACAATTGAATTTGATGCACCAGTGGTATTTGACCGTTATCAAGACAGCCGTTACACAGGTTCATTTATATTTATTGACCGTTTAAGCAACGTGACTGTTGGTGCGGGCATGGTTGAATCTGCGGTTGAATGGACTGCACACAACGAGCCTGTAACTGCTGAAGCGCGTGCTGCACGTTTAGGTCAAAAACCTGCTGCGGTAACTGTGACTGCAAAAGCCCTTGAAAATGCGCAAGCGATTGAAAGCTTGTTGATTCAACAAGGTGTGGTTGCGATTGCGAAAGCGGGTCTTTCTGCTGATCAAGTTGCGCTGGTTCGTGAAACTGGTGTGGTTGTGATTACAGATGCGACCGAAGGCACTGATGTGACTTATGCCTTCGATGCTGCTGAAGAAGTTGCTGAGAAAATTGTTGAGTTGGTTCGTCTGTAATAGATTGAATTGATTTAAAAAAGACCCGCTGATAAGCGGGCTTTTTTATAAAAAGGATATAAATTGAATAATTTAAGTTGATTTTATTTTAAATATCCCAATAAAAAGAAATAGAAAAAATTCATGGATGATTTGATGACAGTACCACTTAACCCATATTTATATCATATTGCGCACATTGATAAACTTTCGTCGATAATATCACATGGATTATTGTCAGATAGTATTGTGTCTCAAAATCAGTTTGGTGGTACGGTAATTGGTCTAAGTCACATAAAGCAAAGGCGTTTAACAGAGCTAACTCTAAGTTGTTATCCTAATTTATATGTGGGGGAATGTGTTCCATTCTATTTTTGTCCCAGATCAGTAATGCTGTATATGATCAATCAGGGTAATTCAGATTTAACGTACAATGGAGGGCAGTCTGATATCATTCATTTGCGTTTTGATATGCATGAATGTGTTCAATGGGCAATAGCTAATAGAAGGCGTTGGGTCTTTACCTCTACTAATGCTGGTTCTAGATTCTTTGAAGATTACAATAATTTAAGTGATCTAAGTCTATTGGATTGGAATGCTATTTCTAGTCGATATTGGAGTAGCTGTAGAGATCAAAAACAAGCTGAATTTTTGATTGAGAATTCAATTTCATGGAATTTAGTTAAAGAAATAGGTGTTGATAATCAAGCTATGTTGAATCGTGTTAACGTTTTATTAGTTGGTCAAACTCATAGGCCACATGTTAGAATCCAACAAGATTGGTACTATTGAGATTTCGTTATGATTACATTTACTCATGGCGACATATTAAAAGCTGATGTGGAAGCTATTGTTAATACAGTTAATTGTGTTGGTGTAATGGGTAGAGGCATTGCTCTTCAATTTAAGAAAGCATGGCCAGATAACTTTAAACACTATGCTGTAGCATGCAAACGAAATGAAGTAGTACCAGGAAAAATGTTCATTTATGAAACATTAGGACTAACTAATCCTAAATATATTATTAATTTCCCGACAAAAAGACACTGGAAAGGTGCAAGTCGTATTGAAGATATTGAATCCGGCTTGCAGAGTTTAGTTTTAGAGATTAAAGATAAAAAAATAAGGTCTATAGCAATTCCTCCTTTAGGAGCAGGTTTAGGGGGATTGGATTGGAAAATTGTCAAAGAAAGAATTGTTCACTATTTAGATGGATTATCAGATATTGATATTTTGATATACGAGCCATTAAATTCAAATATAAAAATTGAAAAAGTAATCAATAAACAAGTGCCAAATATGACTCCAGGTCGTGCAATTTTAATTGAATTAATGCAAAGATATTTAAAAGGTCTACTGGATCCATTTGTTTCTTTGTTGGAAGTACAAAAACTTTTATATTTTATGCAGGAAGCAGGAGAACCCTTGCGCTTAAATTATAAAAAAGCTCTTTATGGACCTTATGCTGATAATTTAAGACATGTATTAAATGTAATGGAAGGGCATTATATTCAGGGATATGATGATGGTGGAGATGATCCTTCTAAAGCACTCAGTTTAGTTCCTGGTGCTGTTGAAGAAGCTCGAGAATATCTTAAGAATTATCCTGAAACATTGCAGCGTTTTGAAAAAGTTACAGATATAGTAGATGGTTTTGAAAGTAGATTTGGTCTGGAGTTACTTGCCTCTGTGCATTGGGTAGCTAAATATGAAGGCTCCAAAGATAGAGAGGAATTAGTAAATAAAATTCATAATTGGAATATAAATAAAAAGAAATTTACTCCACGCCAGATAGATATTGCATATAAGAATTTACAGGATAATTTTGTATTTTCTTAATTTTAAGAACCACTGAAAAGTGGTTTTTTATTTTATAAAATTACAATAAGATATATCTTAATTAACCTTAAGCTATATCTTTCCTATGTCGAAATCAGATCTGATTGCAGATATCGAAAGCACAGCCAAACCGCGAAAACGCCTGTTTGAAGCAGGTGAAATGAAGCTTTTGGTCCTGCATTTTATCGCCCAGCAACCCAAATTCAGCTACGACATCATTAAAGATGTCGGCGCAATCGTAGGCGGTGGTTACAGTCCAAGCACAGGGACAATTTACCCAACGCTGAATTACCTCGAAGAACAGCAATACATCCATGCAGAACTAAATGCGGAAGACCGTAAACAATACAGCGTTACGCAGTCAGGCTTAGCGCATCTGGATGCCGAAAAAGCCACAGTAGAGAAAATTCTGTGTCGTTTTGATACCCGTAAGCAGATTCATAACAACGAACAATACGTCGACATCAAACGTGCGATGGAAAACTTAAAAGCATCACTGCGCATCAAAATTCAGCACTGTGAACTAACACCCGAACAGGTGTATGCCATTTCAGAAAAAATTGATCAGGCGGCAGTCGAAATCAGCCGTATGGAGGTGACACAATGAAACAGCATCAATATGAAATCACGCTCAAACACATTGCTGATGCGCAGGGCAATCCTTCGACTTATACCGAAGCGTTGCAGTTTAATGCCTACAACCATGATGACATGTTTAAGGTGCTGGAGCATTTGACCAAAGCGCAATTGTTAGATGATGAAAAGACCAAAGCCTTTGCTGTGGGTCTGAAACTGTTTGGTGAAACCTTGTTGGAAAATAAAGACCATCCTTTATTTAAAGATTTCATGCCGCATTTCGGCCAATTTATGAAAACACTAAAACAAACCGTAAAAGCCCAGAACGCAGCCCAAGACGAATAATAGGTATTTATAGATGAATCAACTCCCAAAATTTCATCCCAAACACATGACTTGGCTGATGCCCCTAATTTTGTCCGGCATTATGAGCGGCTCAATTTCCTGCTTTAATATGCTGATGAATAAAGGCTTAGTTGAAGGCTTTCTTGGCATTTGGCTGCGCGCATGGAGCATGTCGTGGATGATGGCCTTTCCGCTCATTTTGATCGTGTTGCCATTGGTGCGTAATACGTTAATGAAGTTTGTACGCCTGCCGAATGAGTCTGCATCCAAATAAAAGGAAAATATACTTAGTCATGAGTTGAATGTGACTGCATAGCATCTTGAATGATGGCTGTTAATTCAGTCAGCGATTTAACTCCTGCAATACGTTGAATGACTTGCCCGCGATAAAATACTAAGGTTGAAGGTAGTCCATAAACGTTATAGCGCAAGGTTAGTATCGGTGAGGAATCAATATTTACCTTGCCAAATTTGAGCTGTGCATGCTGTGCGGACATTTGACTTGCGCACTGCTCAAATACAGGGAAGTTCTGCACACAGGGCGCGCACCAGTCTGCATAGAAACGAATCACGGCAAAACCATTGAACCATTCATAGTCGCTGGCGTTATCTTCGTTATATTCAACAACCTGAACCATGTGCTGCCTATTATTAATTTGCTAAATAGTCAGCCAATTATACATAAGTCCATTGTTATTCAATCTGTATGCTTTCTATGTTCAAATAGTGCAGAGATAGATGAATAGTCAATAATTGAAAAGGAAAAACAATGTCACAGCAAAGCATGCAGCAGGTCATTATTACTGAACCGGGCGGTGTTGAAAAACTGGCGTATGAAAGCGTTGCCATCCCAGAAGCGAAAGCGGATGAAGTACTGGTAAAAGTGCATGCCTTTGGCATCAACCGTCCAGACATTTTACAGCGCCAAGGCTTATACCCAATGCCGAAAGGGGTAACACCAGTACCGGGTTTAGAAGTGGCGGGTGAAGTGGTTGCTGTGGGTGCAGAAGTCACTTTGTTTAAAGTGGGTGATAAAGTCTGTGGTCTAACCAATGGTGGCGGTTATGCTGAGTATTGTGTTGTACCTGAAAGCCAAACTTTGAGTATTCCTGAAGGCGTCAGCTTTACCCAAGCAGCGGCCATTCCTGAAACTTTCTTTACGGTCTGGGCGAATGTATTCCAAATGGGCAAAGCCAAAGCAGGTGAAACAGTGCTGATTCATGGTGGAACCAGTGGTATTGGTACAACAGCTATTATGCTGTGTAATGCCTTAGGTATGAAAACCTTTGCAACAGTCGGTTCAGATGAAAAAGTGGCAGCCATCTCAGATATCACGCATGCGATTAATTACAAGACGCAAGACTTTGAGCAAGTGATTAATGAAGCGACCAATGAGCAAGGTGTAGATGTTATTTTAGATATCGTTGGCGCGCCGTATTTGGCGCAGAACCTCAATCTATTACGTCGTGATGGTCGTTTGGTTTATATCGCATTCTTAGGGGGTGCAAAAGCCAAAGAGGTGAAACTGGGTCAAATCATGATGAAGCGTTTGACGATTACAGGCTCAACCATGCGTGCGCGTAATACTGAAGAAAAGGCAGAGATTGCCAAAGGCATTCGGGAAAATGTTGTTCCGTTATGGTCTAAAGGTGAATGCCTGCCAATGATTTACAAAACATTTAAGTTTGATCAAATTCAAGAAGCACATGCAGCCATGGATACAGGCGAGCATGTGGGCAAGATTGTGGTTGAAGTGATCTAAAGGATTATTTTTAAAACGCGATGTATTTGCAGGGTGTTTTAAAATAATTAAAGAGGGCAATGTCCCTCTTTTTTTATTGGTGTGTTAAATTTTAGGCATAAAAAAACCAGCTTATCGCTGGGTTCTTTATTACACCATCTTCAGTAGTAGAAGAATGGTGCCCGAGGCCAGACTCGAACTGGCACGCTTTGTGGGCGGGGGATTTTAAATCCCCTGTGTCTACCGATTTCACCACTCGGGCTTAACAAGATTGGAGGCGGAGGTCGGAATCGAACCGGCGTACACGGAGTTGCAGTCCGCTGCATGACCACTCTGCCACCCCGCCATGTCTTGTTGATGCGTATATTAGCAAGCTCTGAAAAAAAAACAATAGCAGATTCATCTGTATGAGCATAAAAGCAGCACACAAGGTAAAAAATTTAAAATAATCATGTATTATGTGCAAAATTGATTCATATCATCACTTGGAGAAGTGCCGTGGCATTAGTTTTAGATGGTCGTGCATTGGCGAAGAAAATTGAAGCTGACTTGTTGACTCGCGTAGAAGCGCTAAAAGAGAAAACTGGTCGTACCCCAATTCTTGCGACTATTTTGGTAGGTGACGATGGTGCATCTGCAACTTATGTACGTATGAAAGGGAATGCTTGCCGCCGTGTTGGTATGGATTCATTAAAAGTTGAGCTTCCTAAAGAAACCACAACTGAACAATTACTTGCTGAAATTGAAAAATTAAATGCAAACCCAGATGTTCACGGTATTTTGTTACAACACCCAGTACCTGCTCAAATTGATGAGCGTGCATGTTTCGATGCGATCTCTCTTGAAAAAGACGTAGATGGCGTAACTTGCTTAGGTTTTGGTCGTATGGCAATGGGTGAAGCAGCATATGGTTCTGCGACTCCTGCAGGTATCATGACCATTCTAAAAGAAAACAATATTGAAATCGCAGGGAAACACGCGGTTGTTGTGGGTCGTTCTGCAATTTTGGGTAAACCAATGTCTGCGATGCTACTTGAAGCGAATGCAACAGTGACCACTTGCCACTCACGTACTCAAAACTTAGCTGACTTTGTTAAACAAGCTGACATTATTGTAGGTGCGGTAGGTAAAGCTGAATTGATTCAAAAAGATTGGATCAAACCAGGTGCAGTGGTTGTTGATGCTGGCTTTCATCCACGTGATGGCGGCGGTGTAGGTGATATCCAATTGGTGGGTATCGAAGAAATTGCTTCTGCTTATACACCTGTTCCGGGTGGTGTAGGTCCTATGACCATTACAACGTTAATTCGTCAAACTGTTGAAGCTGCTGAAAAAGCGTTGGGTTAATCTTTAGACCTCTCTCTTGCGAAGCAGTGCTTCTCATCTCCTAAAAGTATAGGGAACTGATCGTCTCAAATTGATTCTATGTTGCTCCCTCTCCCTGTGGGAGAGGGTTGGGGTGAGGGTGCTTTTTTATAAATAATCCTCTCCCTAACCCTCTCCTTTAAAAGGAGAGGGAACTTCCGATCTTAATTTAGGCTTATATGACACTAAAACTCTGCATATTCGAAAAATAAAATTCCAATGAGCTGTACTTTCCAATTCCCCAAAGCCCCTGAACATTTACTGAAAGCACTGCATGAAGTCATTCCGCATTGTGAATTACATGCACAACAGTTGCCTGAAACCCCCATTTCTTTATGGTTGATACCGCCTGTATTTCCAACCGATAAATTGGATGATGAAGTCATTCGCCGTATATGGAATGATACGCCGTATTGGATCTTTTGTTGGGCTTCAGGGCTTGCAATGGCGCAGTGGTTGTTGGCAGAGCCGCATCATGTCAAAGATAAAGTGGTGTTGGACTTTGGTGCAGGTTCAGGCGTGGTGGCGATTGCCGCGAAAATGGCAGGGGCGAAACGCGTGATCTGCTGTGACATCGACCAAGTAAGCCTAGATGCTTGCCGTGCGAATGCAGAGTTAAATAATGTCGAACTTGAATATTTGGACGATCTGTATAAAGCCGAACAAGTCGATATTTTATTGGCTGCCGATGTGCTATATGACCAATGCAATCGTTTCTTTTTGGATGAGTTTTTAAAGTTTGCTCCAGAAGTGTGGGTGGCAGACAGTCGTGTGAAAAACTTTAGTCATCCTAAATATGAAAAACTCGATGAACGAAGCGCGACGACATGGCCTGATTTGGATGAATCACCTGAGTTTCGTAATGTGAGTTTTTATAAAACCCTATAAATATTGAACCGATAAAAAATAAGACGCTTTAAGCGTCTTATTTTTTGTCTTTTAAACTGCAAATTTGATTAAGAACAGTTATAGCGAACCACACGTAAGGTTGCAGGGCGAGCATCGAGTGCATCACGTGAGCCTAAGTTTTCAGAGTTACGAAGGTCTGGAGTATTTGACAGTCCAAAGTTCGCACGTGTATTACCAATTTGACGGCCGTACTGGGTATTTTCTAGAGCAGGATTTGCAATTTCGTTCACGCTTAAGATTTGTAATTTATAAGTCTTTTGCGTATTTAATACTTTTTGGCAAGCACGTTGTAATTTATTGGCATCCAGTTGTTGGTTTTGGCGACCCGCTAAAGTATATGCAAGTGTTGCGCTATCTGCAGATTTGGACTCTATTTGAAAGCCCGTTTGACCATTAAAAGCACGTGGAGTGCTTTGGCAAGCAGCCATCGACATTGCAACAATACTCAAACTTAAAACTTTGTAAATATTTTTCATCATTCATTCGCCGTCTTTATTTGTATGCTCAGTATGCCATAGTCCGTCTGTCGACTCGATGGCGAAAACAAAGAAAGCCAAAGAAGTTTGATTAAATCTTTGATGCAGCTGAAACGATGAGTAGATGGAAATGGAGATAAAAAAAGCTCATCAAAATAGGCTTTGATGAGCTTAAGTGGAATAGCAGGGCTGAGCGACTTAATCGTCAGTGATCATGCTATGTTTTTTCGTATCTTTCATGAAGACATAAGTAATTAAAGATAAACCAATCATGAATGTAATGTAGTAGAAGAAGTAGTTTTCATGGCCTGCATTTTTGAAGCTCAAAGCCACAAGTTCTGCGGTACCACCAAAGAGTGTATTTGCAATGGCATAAGGTAGTGCAACACCTAGGGCACGAATGTGCGCAGGGAACAACTCAGCTTTTACTACGGCATTAATCGCAGTATAACCAGTGACAATCACCATACCGCTCATGCAGAGCATAAATGCAGTGGTTGGGCTAGTCGTAGAACCAATACCATTGAAAATTGGAATGGTAAACAGCACACCAAGCACACCAAAGGCGATCATAATTGGCTTACGACCAATTTTGTCTGAAAGCGCACCGACAGCAGGTTGTAATAGCATGAAAATGAAAATTGCAGCAGTGGTAATTTCAGTTGCTGTGGTTTTTTCAAAGCCAGACGTGTTGACCAAATACTTTTGTAAATAAGTGGTAAAGGTGTTGAACGCTAAAGTACCACCGGCAGTCAACATGATCACAGTGAAGGCTTGTTTAGGGTATTTAGTAAATAACGCTAAAGCACCTGATTTTGGACCACCATTTTTAGCTTGTTCTTGAGCTTCTTTAGAGGATTGAGTTTCAACTAAACCGCGACGAATCCAGAACACCACAATAGCGAGTAACGCACCGATGAAGAACGGAACACGCCAGCCCCATTCAGTTAAAGCTTGTTCTGAGAAATTGCGCTGTAAAATAATTAAAACGCAAAGTGCCAGTAGCTGACCTGAAATCAGTGTGACATATTGGAAACTTGAGAAGAAACCACGGTGGTTTTTCCCTGCCATTTCAGTCAAATAGGTCGCACTTGAGCCATATTCACCGCCGACACTTAAGCCTTGGAGTAAACGCGCTAAAAGTAGAATAGCGGGTGCGAGCATGCCTACAGAATCATAGGTTGGTGCACATGCGATCATCAGTGAGCCGACACACATCAACGATACAGACAGCGTTAAACCTGCTTTACGACCTTTACGGTCCGCATAAATACCCATGACCCATGCGCCGATTGGACGCATTAAGAAACCGAGTGCAAAGACTGCAGCTGCTTGTAAGAGTTTTACAGTATTGTCACCGTCAGGGAAAAATTGCGGTGCAAAGTAAAGGGTAAAAGCAGCGTAGACATACCAGTCGTACCATTCAACGAGGTTGCCGGCAGATCCGCCGAGGATAGATTTGACACGAGTTTTTCTATCCAATTGTTCAGGAACAACTGGCTCAGATGAGTTTGACACATCATTCTCCAAGGAATGAATGCAAAACATATCCATTTAAACTCTTTGGGAAAAGTTTAAATCAATATATTTTGTCGAAATGGGAGATGGAACTATATTTAGTTAATTTATACTCCTGTTGTCGCAGAAAATTATGCGACTTTAGTCTATAAAATGCGATATTTTTGACCAGATACATTTTTCACGACTAAATGAAAACAACAAAGCCTCATAGATTGAGGCTTTGATGGGGAAAACATGCTGTTTTTGATCAGCTTGATCAATAAGTCATCATCAAATAACCCTGATCAATGCTCCTGAATTTTGGAGTGGTGTTTGGTGTCTTTCATAAAGACGTAGACCAATAACGAAATAAAAATCATGATGGTTACATAGATGAAAAACCATGACTCGTGACCAGCTTCTTTAAAACTCAGCGCGAAGAATTCTGCCGTACCACCAAAGATGGTATTTGCAAGAGCATAAGGCAGTGCAACACCCAATGCGCGAATATGCGCAGGGAACATTTCTGCTTTTACAACCGCATTGATCGAGGTGTATCCCGTGACAATCACTAGACCTGCGAGACAGAGCCAAAATGCAGTCCAATAATCTTGAGTTTGTCCTAATGCACTAAATAGAACATAGGTGAACAGCACCCCTAAGATCCCGAAGGCGATCATTAGAGGCTTACGACCAATTTTATCGGATAGACCGCCTGCAAGTGGCTGTAAGCACATAAAAATAAACAGCGCTAAGGTGGTGATTTGTGTGGCCTCAGGTTTACTAAAGCCAGAGGTATTGACCAGATATTTTTGCAAATAAGTGGTGTAAGTATAAAAAGCCAATGTCCCCCCAGCTGTTAAAAATAACACCGTGAAGGCTTCTTTCGGATAATGCTTAAATAGAGAAAATAAGCCTGATTCAGGCTGGTCCTTTTGCTCTTGTGCATTTTTGAAGGACTGGGTTTCTAGTAGGCCACGTCGAATACGGAAAACCACTACCGCTAAACACGCACCGATAAAGAACGGAATACGCCAGCCCCAATCATGCAATTGTTCTTCTGTCAGCAACCATTGCAAAATAAGTAGTACGCACAGTGCAGTCAACTGACCTGCAATCAGTGTCACATATTGAAAGCTTGAAAAAAAACCACGACGGTCGCGGTCAGCCATTTCACTGAGGTAGGTCGCACTAGCGCCATATTCACCGCCGACACTTAAACCTTGAATTAGTCGTGCAACCACAAGAATAATCGGCGCCAAAATACCAATTTGGTCATGCGTTGGAGAAATGGCAATCATCAATGAGCCGATACACATGAGTGTGACGGAGAGGGTTAAACCTGACTTTCGACCTTTTTTGTCTGAATAGATCCCCATAATCCATGCACCAATGGGTCGCATGAGGAAACCGACTGCAAAGATGGCCGCAGCTTGGAGAAGCTGTGCAGTCTGGCTACCTTGAGGGAAAAAAGCATGGGCGAAATAGAGGGTGAATGCTGCATAGACATACCAATCGTACCATTCAACAAGATTACCTGCTGAACCTCCGAGAATGGATTTTACTCGGGTCTTTGTATCTAAATTTGATTGAGTAACAATTTCTTCCGTCATTTTAAAATCCATCTTTTTTTATTGTGTGAAAATATCTTATGCGTATCGAAAAGCATGAAATGTAAACTAAAAAAGAGGTTTTGTTGAAAAAGTGTACAAATCAACGGCTTGTTATGAATTTTGCTTTGAATAAGGATTTGTACTATAAAATGATTGATTTCATGCTTGAGCCAGCAATTGTTTAAACGTACATTTAAAATATAACTTCTCATTTAATAAAGGATACAAAAACTCAGCGTACGGATATCTTGATCAAAATAGGTATCTTGATCAAAAAATCATGATCAATGAGAAAAATAATAAAGCAAAGAAAACGAATCATTGTTGAATAAAAAGATATAGTGGGAGGGAGCGATGAATACACAACAGCAATTAATATATGACATGGTGGTCATTGGTGGTGGAATCAATGGTGTTGGTATTGCTTGTGATGCAGCGGGGCGTGGTTTAAGTGTTTTGCTTTGCGAAAAAGACGATCTCGCGAGCCATACTTCATCTGCAAGTAGTAAATTAATTCATGGTGGTCTTCGCTATTTAGAACATAAAGAATTTCGTTTAGTGCGTGAAGCACTGGCAGAACGCGAAGTTCTGCTTAAAAAAGCCCCCCATATTATTCGGCCGATGCGTTTTATCATGCCACATGAACCGCACTTACGTCCGGCTTGGCTAATTCGGACTGGATTATTCTTTTATGATTATTTGGGTAAGCGAGAACAGCTTGCTGGCTCCAATGGTATTGAATTTGATGTGAAAGTTAGTCCTTTAGCACCCAGATTTACTCGAGGGTTTGAATATTCCGATTGTGCAGTGGATGACGCACGCTTGGTTGTACTCAATGCGATACAAGCACGCGAATTTGGTGCACAGATCCTGACTCGAACAGAATGTTTAAATGCATACAGTAAAGCTGGCATTTGGCAAGTGTGTTTAAAAAATGCCAAGGGTTTGCAAAATGTGCAGGCTAAAGTATTGGTGAATGCGGCAGGTCCTTGGGTCGCTGACTTTATAAAACAGGGTTTAAAGCAAGAGTCACCTTATGGTATACGCTTAATACAAGGTAGCCATATCATCGTTGCAAAGCTCTTTGATGGTGATAAAGCTTTTATTATGCAAAATGATGATCATCGCATTGTCTTTGCGATCCCATATTTAGAACAATTTACCTTGATCGGCACGACAGATCGTGAATATCACGCAGACTCAAATCGAGTAAAGATAAGCCAAGAAGAAATCGATTACTTGCTTGATGTGTCAAATGATCACTTTAAAACTCAATTGACGCAAACGGACATCATTTCAACTTATTCAGGTGTGCGTCCGCTGTGTGATGATGAATCAGATAATCCAGCAGCAGTCACGCGAGATTACACATTAGCACTGACCGATGTAGAAGGTGCTGCATTACTTTCAATCTTTGGTGGCAAGCTCACCACCTATCGAAAACTCGCAGAAGCGGCGCTAGATCAACTTAAAACTGTTTTTCATCATCGATCCAAGCCTTGGACTGCTGATGCAACATTACCTGGTGCGGAAAATTTAGAATCAATCGAGCAGTTGATAGCTGAAATCCAACAAAATGTTAAAGGTGTTTCAAGCAGTCTAGCAAGTCGTTGGGCGCATGCTTATGGAACACGTGTCTGGATATTGCTGAATCATTTAACTTCGATTGATGAGCTTGGGCAAAACTTCGGGCATGGCTTGTATGCTCAAGAAGTAGATTATTTGGTTGAACAGGAGTGGGTGAGAAGTTCTGAAGATATTTTGCAAAGACGCACAAAGTTATATTTGCAATTCAGTGCATCTGAAGTTGATGTTTTGGATGAGTACTTAATGGAAATACGAATAAAACAAAAAGCTCAAGATGTGGCTTAGTTGATATAAAAAAGACCGCGCAAGGCGGTCTTTTAAATCTTTCTTAATCCCTCTTTTAAAGGAGGGAAATTAAAGGCCGATTAAGCAGATTTTTTTACAGCTTCTAAAAGTTCGTCTTGACGTACTTTAAGTGCTTTTGGTAAGCGATCACCAAGTTTGTTGAACAATTCAGTGTGGCTTTCAAGTTCTTTGATCCATTGATCTTTATCTTGAGAAGTTACAAGCTCGAATTGCCCTTTAGTGAAGTCTGAACCAGTCCAGTTCAATTGTTCGTATGTTGGAACAAGGCCGATAGGTGTTTCAACAGCGTCTGCACGACCTTCACAACGGTCAATGATCCATTCAAGAACACGCATGTTTTGACCGAAACCAGGCCATACAAAGTTACCTTCAGCATCACGACGGAACCAGTTCACGTTGTAGATACCAGGAAGTTTGTTGCCAGCAGCTTCTGCTTTAGCAGCAACTTGTTCACCAAGTTCTAACCAGTGAGAGAAGTAGTCAGCCATGTTGTAACCCGCAAATGGAAGCATTGCAAATGGGTCACGACGAACGATACCTTGTTGACCAACAGCAGCAGCAGTTGTTTCAGAGCCCATAGTTGCAGCTTTGTAAACACCGTCAACCCAGTCAAATGCTTCTGAAATTAGAGGCACTGTGTCTGCACGACGACCACCGAAGATGAACGCAGAAATTGGAACACCTGCTGGATTTTCCCAGTCAGCATCAATAGAAGGACATTGACCAGCTGAAACAGTGAAACGAGCATTTGGATGAGCTGCTTTTTCTTCGCCGGTGTGTGGTTGACCTTTCCAGTTAGTCAGGTTAGCAGGCGCTTCTTTAGTAAGACCTTCCCACCATACTTCACCTTCGTCAGTTACAGCAACGTTAGTATAGATTACGTCTTTATGAAGAGTCGCCATACAGTTCGGGTTAGTCTTGGTATTTGTACCAGGTGCTACACCGAAGAAACCAGCTTCAGGGTTGATTGCATATAAACGACCATCTTCACCTGGTTTGATCCAAGCAATATCGTCACCTACAGTTTCAATTTTCCAACCTTCGTAACCCGCTGGTGGAATCAACATCGCGAAGTTTGTTTTACCACAAGCAGAAGGGAATGCAGCTGCGATGTAGTGTTTTTCGCCTTGTGGGTTAGTCACGCCAAGGATGAGCATGTGTTCAGCTAACCAACCTTGTTGACGACCCATAGAAGATGCAATACGTAAAGCTAGGCATTTTTTACCCAACAATGCGTTACCGCCGTAACCAGAACCGTAAGACCAGATTTCACGAGTTTCTGGGTAATGAACGATGTATTTTTCAGGGTTGCAAGGCCAAGCAACGTCTTTTTGACCTTCTTCAAGCGGAGCACCAACAGTGTGTACGCAAGGAATGAAGTCACCGTCAGTACCAAGTACGTCATAAACAGCTTTACCCATACGAGCCATTTTAGACATGCTTACAGCAACGTAAGGAGAATCAGTAAGTTCGATACCGATGTGAGCAATATGAGAACCTAAAGGACCCATAGAGAAAGGAACTACGTACAAAGTACGGCCTTTCATTGAACCGTCAAATAAACCATTCAGACGAGCACGCATTTCAGCTGGAGCTTCCCAGTTGTTTGTTGCGCCTGCATCTTCTTGTTTTTCAGAACAGATGTAAGTACGACCTTCAACACGAGCAACGTCAGAAGGATCAGAATTAGCAAGGTAAGAACCAGGATGTTTTTCTTGGTTAAGTTCTTGCATAGTGCCGTTAGCGATCATCAAGTCGATATAACGTTGATATTCTTCTGCGCTACCGTCACACCATTCGATTTTTGCTGGTTTGGTTAATTTGGCAATTTCTTCCACCCAAGCAATGAGCTTAGGGTGACGAACGAATTCTGGTGCGTTCACTTGGGTCATGGTGAGGCCTATCTCAAAAATGTACTAACCGTACAAAGTATAATCTGCATCATGGGATACATCATGCAGATAAAAGATGAAAAAAAGTGGCTGTATTAAAGCATAAAATCATAAAAAAAATAAGACTAAAGAAGTGGTAGATTTTTTTTGGTAGTTAATGCTATTTATATTAAATATAGATAAAATACAATAACTTAACATATTATATTGTGAATTTTAACTTTATTTATTAGCGTGATGGACAATATTTTATATAGTTATTTTTAATAAAAACAAAAAGTTGCATGTAATTGATATTTGAGAATTATTATTGATTAAATAAATGGTGGTAATTCGATTTTTACATAAAGGCGCTATTATTTGCTGTTAAATTCGACAAAATACAATACTAAGCGGCCAAGATGTATAAAAAGTGATTAAACAAGCCAAGCCTTTATCTATTATCTATAATAAAAAATCAGGATTTCATGCTGCAAACAAAGATGAAGTCTACGAGGAGCTTGTGCGGATATTATCCGATCATAATTTCGAAATACAGTCATTTGAGCTTGGGCAGGAAGCGAGTTTTGATACTTTAATGAGCAAGGTATTTGCACGCCATCAAGACCCTGATAATTTGGGTGTTGTGGTTGCTGCAGGTGGTGATGGAACTTTAAATGCAGTTGCTCATCAGTTGATGCATACCGATATTCCTATGGGGATATTACCTTTGGGCACATTTAATTATGTGGCGCGGGTACTCAATATTCCTCTCGATTTAATTCAAGCGGCACAGGTGATTGCGACAGGCAATAATCGACAGGTGCACGTGGCGCAAATCAATGAACATATCTATTTAAACAATGCCAGTTTGGGCTTGTATCCTTTATTTATACAAAAAAGAGAATTTTATAATCAAAAGTTTGGGCGTTTCCCATTACATGCTTATACCTCAGGTTTGGATGTACTCATTCGAGATCGTAAAGAGCTGAAATTGGAAATCGAAGTGGATCATCATATTTATCCAGTCAAAACGCCCTTGATCTTTTTTGGCAATAATCAATTGCAATTGGCCGATTTAAACTTGCAAATTGCTAAGGATGCAGAGGCAGGTAAAGTTGCAGGTGTGGTGGTCGCAAAAAGTGATAAGAAAACGTTATTTAAAATTTTATGGCAATTGATCCGTGGCAATATCGACAATGCACCAGATGTGTATAGTTTTGCCGCTGATGAAGTCACCATACATACCCAACGAAAAAAAATGACCGTTGCTGTGGATGGTGAGATTGTAGAAATGAAACCGCCGCTTAAAATTCGAGTGCAAAAACAAGCCTTAAAGATACGGGTGCCACATGATACTGCATCTTTCTGATCTGCATTTCGGCACTGAAAAGCCAGAGTGTATGCGCGCTATTCAGCAATTTTGTCGTGAACAGCGTATCGAGGCCGTGGTTGCCAGTGGAGACTTGACCCAACGTGCGCGTTATCGTCAGTTTTATGCATGTAAGCAATTTTTAGAAAGCTTAAAGCTGCCTTATATCGTTGTGCCGGGGAATCATGATATTCCGCTATATCATTTATGGAACCGTGTTTTTAGCCCTTTTGCACGTTATCAACTTTTTTTTGGTGCCATGGAAAATGTACTGGAAACCGAGCATTTTTATTTAATTGGGATCAATAGTATTCGCCGTCGTTACCATACGCGAGGGCATGTATCGCTCGAGCAAATACATCATGTCGAGGAATTACTTAGACATGCGCCGCCCAATAAAGTGAAATTAATCATAGCGCATCAACCTTTTTATACGCCGCCCAATGACCCGCATGGTGTGAAAGATTGTCCTGTTCAAGGGCGTTTGGCACTCGAACAGTGGAGTCAACACGGTTTAAATGGTTTATTGCATGGGCATTTACATGTTCCAGCCAGCTATGACCTCAATCAGATTTATGCTTTAGGTGCTGCGCATCCAGTTTGGGATATTCATGCTGGAACTGCAACGTCATATCGCCTACACGATAACCTTGCCAACAGTTTTAATGTCATTGATGAGCAGATGAATGTGCAGCATTATTTTTATAATTCAAAGTTAAAAATATTCGAAGAAAATCTTAGTACTCATATTTTGGATGAGCTTTAATCCTTTAAATTTAAATTTTGAAGAAAAAAAATACAAAAAAATGAAAAAAATTAAATTTTGCCCTTGAAGGGTTTTTTTCCATCCCCACAAAAGTGTCATCTAAATTATTTTTTGTCGATGGCTTACGGAAATCAAAATGTCATCGTCTTTTATCTAGTAAATAGACTTAGTCTGGAGTGGAGTTAACTATGAGCAATATTCGTCCTTTGCATGACAACGTTGTGATTCGCCGTGTTGAAAAGGAAACTAAAACTGCTGGTGGTCTTATTTTAAGTACTTCAGCAGCTGAACAACCTGCTCAAGGCGAAGTAATCGCTGTAGGTAATGGCAAAGTAACTGACAATGGCGTACGTGCATTAGATGTTAAAGTTGGTGACAACGTATTGTTTGGCACTTATGCCGGTACAAAAGTAAAAGTAGCAGGCGAAGAGCTTCTTATTATGAAAGAGTCTGACATCTTAGCGGTACTTGAAGCTTAAGTTTCGTACACGCATTTAGACCCTTTTATTCATCATAAATTGTTAAAAATTTTAAAAAGATTCGGAGTTAGACATGTCAGCTAAAGACGTAAAATTTGGTGATTCAGCGCGTTCAAAAATGATCGCGGGTGTAAATGTACTTGCAGATGCTGTAAAAGTGACTTTAGGTCCTAAAGGCCGTAACGTTGTTATCGACCGTTCTTTCGGTGCACCGCACATCACTAAAGATGGTGTTTCTGTTGCTAAAGAAATCACGTTAAAAGACAAGTTTGAAAACATGGGCGCTCAGCTAGTTCGTGAAGTGTCTTCAAAAACCAACGACATCGCGGGTGACGGTACAACAACTGCAACTGTTCTTGCACAAGCAATCCTTAATGAAGGGATTAAATCAGTAACTGCGGGTATGAACCCAATGGATCTTAAACGCGGTATCGACATCGCGGTTAAAGCTGTAGTTGCTGAAATTAAAGCGACTGCAAAACCTGCATCTGACTCTAAAGCGATTGAACAAGTAGGTTCTATTTCTGCGAACTCTGACACCACTGTTGGTAAACTTATTGCTCAAGCAATGGAAAAAGTTGGTAAAGAGGGTGTAATTACAGTTGAAGAGGGTTCAGGCTTTGAAGATTCTCTAGATGTTGTAGAGGGTATGCAGTTTGACCGTGGTTACATCAGCCCGTACTTTGCAAACAAGCAAGATACACTAACAGCTGAACTTGAAAACCCATACATTCTTCTTGTTGATAAAAAAATCAGCAACATCCGCGAATTAATTGCTGTACTTGAAGCTGTTGCTAAAACAGGTAAACCGCTTCTTATCATTGCTGAAGATGTTGAAGGTGAAGCACTTGCAACTCTTGTTGTAAACAACATGCGTGGCATTATCAAAGTTTGTGCTGTTAAAGCACCTGGTTTTGGTGATCGTCGTAAAGCGATGCTTCAAGACATCGCGATTTTAACTGGCGCGACTGTAGTTTCTGAAGAGATTGGTATGTCTTTAGACCAAACTACACTTGAGCACTTAGGTACAGCGCATAAAGTTACTGTTTCTAAAGAAAATACAGTAATTGTTGATGGTGCAGGTGTTGCAGAGCAAATTGCTGAACGTGTAACTCAAATTCGTGCTCAAATTGAAGAATCAACTTCAGAATACGACAAAGAAAAACTTCAAGAACGCGTTGCTAAATTGGCAGGCGGTGTTGCTGTAATCAAAATCGGCGCTGCAACTGAAGTTGAAATGAAAGAGAAGAAAGATCGCGTTGACGATGCACTTCATGCAACTCGTGCTGCAGTTGAAGAAGGTGTTGTAGCAGGTGGTGGTGTTGCACTTGTACGTGCTGCAAAAGCACTTGAAGGTGTGTCTGGTGCTAACGATGACCAAAATGTTGGTATCAACATTTTACGTCGTGCAATTGAAGCACCGCTTCGTCAAATCGTTGCAAACTCTGGTGATGAGCCATCAGTTGTAATCAATGCTGTGAAAAACGGTGAAGGTAACTTCGGTTATAACGCTGCGACTTCAGAGTATGGCGATATGTTAGAAATGGGTATTCTTGACCCAGCTAAAGTAACACGTTCTGCGCTTGAGCATGCTGCATCTGTTGCGGGCTTAATGCTTACAACTGAATGTATGATTACTGAAATCCCAGAAGATAAACCTGCTATGCCTGATATGGGCGCTATGGGTGGCATGGGCGGTATGATGTAAGCTAATTACTGCTAAATAAAAAACCCTGCATTTTGCAGGGTTTTTTTTGTGATGTATGTTGTAATTTTGTGTTAATCTGAATAACATGAAGCAAATTAATGTAAAACATATGATCATTTTTATTTTTTATATTGAGAATAAGAAATTGTTATTGATTTGTATGATTTATATATTGGAATATTTAAAATTTTAATTTATGATTTTATCAATATGTTCTTTATAAGAATAGCAATGATAAATCAAGACGGTAAGCGAATAAAATGTATGAATAAACATTCAAAAGTATTCGATCCCAATTGTGAAAAAATTCTCGTGAGTAAAAAAGAGTTACAGATGCTTTATAAGACAATACGTGACTATGAAGAGAGAATTAATTATTACGAAGTTGAAAATAAAAAATATTTAAAATTATTGAATAAAGATACTTCTATCTCTGAATGAATTGGTCAATTAGATCTTTAATGATTTGTTTTTGACTTGCATTCAATGTCCGAAATTTTAAAAAATAATCAAGTTCTGATTGATCATTTGACTCAAGATTGGATGATCCTAATGTATTGTCGCCAAAGCGTAACCATTGGCTAGTGACATTGAGCCAAATAGAAAGAATAGCCAGTTTATCTTGATTTGGAATCGCTTTACCTAATAACCAATTATTTGCCGATTGCACTGAAACAGGAGTGCCATCATATCTATGATTAAACTCTTTTGATAAATAAGTTGGGCTAATAGGGTGATTTGAATCTATTAGTGCCTGTTTCAAGCGTTCACTAAAAGCTAACTTTTCTTGTAGATTACTCATATTTCATTGATTCTGCTTACAATAATTAAGGACTCTTAAGTGTAACAGAATGTTGATAAGAGTTCGGTAAATTTTAATTGTTGATTGTAGGAAATAGCCAAATGAATAACAATCATTTTTCGTCTAATTATTGATAAATAAGAGTAATTTTTTGTAAGGAGGATAAACGATACGTGTTTACGAGCAATCAAATATTGATTGATTAAAGAGTAAAAGTTAAAGGAAATATAATTCTTTAATATTAATTGTGTTATATAAAAAATATCAAAAAAAACAATAAATTATAGTATTTTTTGTATAAAAAAAAGAATTGAAGTATTTTTTATTTAAAAATAAATCAAATTTTGATTGATATTAATGTTTCATTTTGTATATTATTGCCACAGAACCGCAGGGGCGGTTGGCTATGAATTGCGGATTCTCCAGACGATAAGTGCGCATTCGTAACAGTTTCGCTGGTAAACATCATCCTAGGGTCTACCAGTCTTTTTATAAAAATTGAAGGAATTTGTATGAAATTTCAGAAATCACTTCTAGCAGCAAGCTTGGCAGTAGTAGCAGGAGCAGCAAATGCTCAACAGGCAAATCCTGTACAAGTAACAGAAGGCTTAATTAATACCAATCCAATTTATGCAAATGGTTATGTGAATGCACCTGTACATGGTTATCATGCGACTCAATCAGCTGTAATTGATCAAGATATTGATTGGTTGCCGACAATTGATTTCGATGCAAATAATAAACGTATTGACTTAGGTTCGGGTACTGTTACTGGTACTTCTAAGCCTGGCGATGCTGTAAAATATGACGTATTCAAATATAAAACTGAAGATGGTACTACAGTTTATCGCTTTGAAAACACGAAGGACGGTTCAAAAATTCCAGGTAACTACGTGGCAGATGCTACAGGTAAATTGACTGAGTATACTGGTACATCTGAAATTGATCCAAATACCTTACAAAAAGGTGGACAAATTGCGGGTCAAACTGGTTCTACAAATGTAACTGGTTTTGAAAATCGTCAAGTGAATGGTGAACATGTATTGTATGGTTACCAAGGCGGTACTAGTGTAAACGCTGGTTCTATTGAAGGTGACGTTGTTGCTCCAGATGGCACAGGTACAAATGAATATTTATATGGTGATTTAGGCGCGAAACAAACCGCTTCTAGTGAAGTTCGTTATGTTCAGCAAGGTATTTTGGCGAATACTGGTGCAGGTCCAGCTATTGATCCATCTAAAAATATCTACGGTGTAAGTGCGCGTGATAACAATAATGTTGTAATGATGACTGGTAATGGTATAGCGCTTGCTGACCTTTCAAACAAAGGCACTTTACAAACTGATGGTAGCGTAGCTAGCTCAGTATTGAAAAAAGCAGATACACAAGGTGTTCAAAAAACACGTGAATACTCAGTTGAGGGTAAACGTATTCTTGAAGTGTATAATAACGATGCTGGTCGTGAATTAGCTTCAAAATACTATGAAATTATTGGTAATGGTCAAGATTTAGTTGAATGGAAAGGTACTACACCAGATTTGGGTACACATCTTAAAACAGGTACAGCTGAATTTAACTCTGGTATTTATGATGTTTCTAAAGTACATAATACTGTAACAAACAAAAATGTAACTTATAGTGAATCAGTTTCAGTTGTACAACAAGACCAAGTAAAAGCGGGTATTACAACTCCAGGTGCAGCAACTACTGATATTAATAAAACTTTCACTGGTACAACAACTAGCGAAACTAAACAACAAGTTTCAACTGGTGTAATTGGTACGAATGAAGACCAATCTAACAAGTATGGTACAGAAGTTAGCAAAACTGTAACTGCTGATGGAAAAACAACAGTTGAGAAAACTACAATTACTGCTGGTGGCATTACAACTACTGGCGTGATCAATGCTGCTGACTATCAAATTGGCGGTGTTAGTATTGTAGATGGTATTAAAACTTCAGTTGATACTGCTGTAGCAGGAGCAACAGAAGCTATCGATGCTAAAGTTGCTGAAGTAGACACTAAAATTGTTGAAGTTGACGCTCGTCTAACTCAGTTCAATACTACTGCTGCTAACTTAAATTCTCGTGTTGATCAATTAAATTCACGTGTTGATGACGTAGAAAAAACTGCTTACCGTGGTGTGGCAATTGCATTAGCTGCTCAACAACAAATTCCTAACATCGGTGCTGGTCAATTCGCAGTATTTGGTGGTGTAGGTCACTATGAAGGTGAGTCTGCTGGTGCTTTAGGTGTTGCAAGCGTATTTGCTGATGGCCGTACTTCTCTAAGTGCTGCTCTTGGTTTCGCTGGCGGTAGCGAAGTTGGTGGTCGTGTAGGTCTTTCTTATGTATTTGGCGGAAAATAATTAACCCGTTGATACATTTGGATTAAACAAAAAATCCCCGCTTTTGCGGGGATTTTTTATGACTAACTATGACTACCAATGTTAGATAAAACGCTAATCAAGCTTTTTGGTGAGCTGGAAATTAAATTCAGGCATTTCCAATTTTTCACCTTTATCACCACGAAGCTCAATAAAGTTTTCACCTACAAAGTAAATCCGATTGTCGCCCTCGGCATCAAGTTGAATCATCCCAGGTTGATCTGGCAAAAACTTAAAACTGCCTTTCACTTTATTTTCAGTGTTTGCAGCTTTACCTAAAAACTCTTGGCTGAGTTCATAGCTCTTATCAAGTTTAAGTTCAAGTTCGGTTTCAATTCCTTTGCAATCATGGCAAGGTAGAATCCCTTTATACTCACCTGCCCAATCAAGTGCATTTTCGGTGTTATCACCTGTAGCAATCGGACTTTCTGAGGCAGCGTCCGTATTGGCAATGACATTATTATCTGGTGGTGTCGCAGTTTCAGATTCATTGCTGGTCTTTGAACATGCCGTTAGGGTTGCACTGACCATACAGAGAGCGAGGATTAGTTTTTTCATGAGATTTATACGCCGTACGTACCCAATATAATGCTAAGCGTGGCTTTTATTGCTCAAGAAAAATAGCCTATTGTTGTTAACAATTGTGTGTTTGGTTAATACATCAAAACAGACATTTGATTTTTAAAAATTCGTAAATAGTGAAATATTGGTGATTTACCTAAAAGTGAACGCTGAAGGACATTTATATATTAATTGGTGAATAACTGAACAATATAGGCTTTTATAATTATTTTGCGTTGTTAAACTCTGCGGCATAGAAAAAACTGTCGGTGCAAATTGTGTTTGAAAAAACAGCGGAAAAAAGTCTGAACTTAATGGGGTGGCAAATTGATAACCATTGGGATTTAAATATTGACCAATGTGTCATGATTGCAGCGCCACATACCAGTAATTGGGATGCACTTTATGCACGCCTTGCCCTGAAAGCTTTAGGGGTAAATGTTCGTATCACGATTAAAGACAGTTATATGAAATTTCCGTTTGGGCCTTTTGTACGTGCTATGGGTGGAATTGGTATTAATCGTCGTCCAAAACAAGATGGTGAAGCACGTCAAAGTATGGTTGAGCTCATGGCTGACTTATTTAAGCATCATCCGAAATTAGTCATGTTAGTGACGCCTGAAGGAACACGCGCCAAACAAGAGAAGTGGAAAACCGGTTTTTATCATGTTGCTATGCAAGCAGGTGTGCCGATTGCTTTAGCCTATATGGACTATGCGCAGAAAAAAACGGGTGTGGGTAAAATTGTTTATCCTACAGGCGATTATGAAAAAGATATGGCGGAAATCATGGATTTTTACGCGCAAATACATGCCAAATTTCCTGAAAAATTCAGTGTCGATACACGCTATTACTAATCTAACAATCCAATAAAAAAGGACAGCATCGGCTGTCCTTTTTTACGTTTAGATGATTTTGTTTAGACTTTTATATTGAATTTAATTATGAAAATCGGGATGGATACCGCCCAGATTTTGACATGCCGCCTTATAAATAATGTATTGCTGGTCAACCACATCGATGAGCGGGATACGAAATAACTTTTCGCCTTGCTTATAGCTATCGATATAAGACACGACTTTTTGTTTGCTTGATGCTAGTTTTTCTTCATGGAAAGTTGTAATCGAGCTATGAGTCATATGTGAACTTTCAATATTATTGCATTGAAAATGGGAGAGTAGTTTTTCAGCTTTTTTAATTTCGCTGGACGTGCCAAACATACAGCCGCTAAGCAGAGTCACACCTGCAAGCAGGATGAACTTTTTCATGGTTTTATTTTAAGCAAAATTATGAGGTGCAATATTCTATTAATTTTCGACAAAAAAATTAATCACTTTTTTACCATTTGGCTAATTTTTATTTAAATGTGAACTGTGTCATTGTTACAAGATGTGAATGTCTAACTGAAAAGGCTTTTTGTTAGAACAATTTGGACAAATATCTTTAGGTTTGGAGTCATCAGGTTAAGATACTCATCGTCACCAAGAAGCAGCCTGAAGAGAATAGAAGACCTAATACAATATGTTTAAATTGGCGTTCTGAAATGCGATAAAAAAGTTTGGCACCAAAAATCACTGGAAAAGCCATAATCACCAAAAGCACGGCTAAATAGGGCAGATGTTCACGATGGATGATCCCTTGTAACAGATAGCTAATGAGTGTGACGAGCTGAATGGCTAAATTGAAATGTCGCAAAATATAGCGTTGTTCTGCTTTGGGTGTATTTTTCAGCATGAGCCATGCAGAGGGTAATGCACCACAAAAGCCTCCAAGACCACCCAAGATTCCAGCAATATATCCAATACTAGAATCCGCCCATTTCCCTGATTTTTGGATGAATGAAAATTTCGGATTAAAAAATAAAATTGGGCACCAAAACATTAAAAAAGCGCCCAAAACCAATTTAAATGTATCTGGATTAATGCTGTCTAATAAATAGGTACCGAGCGGTACACCTAAAATTCCTGCAATTAAATAGGGATAAATGATTTTTTTATTGATCGGAATGCTTTTACGTTCTGATGATAATGAAATGAAGTGGCTATAAACTGAAGCGCAGACCACCAAGGGTGCGGCTATTTGAGGGGGGAGTATCCAAACCCAAAATGACATTGCGATAAGGGCGAATGCAAACCCTGTTAATCCTTGTACGAATCCCGCAAAGATGGCACCAAGAATAAAAATCAGCCAAGTCATTAAATTACAGCTTTGAAATACGTGGCGCTATTGTAGTTAATTTTTCGTTATAAATGTGGCTGTCTGAGCAAATGTGGAAAAATTGGACCTCAAACCATGAATGTTTAAATACAGCAGATGTACACAGACTTCCGATTAAATTCATTTCGATAATTGAAAATGCTCTTCATCAAAGACGAGTGCTACACATGCTTAAACAAGTTGCTTTGCTATCTGTGGTTGCAATTACATGTACAGGGTGTGTCGTGGCGCCATTTGATGATGGCCGATACCAATCGAATCGATACGGTTATGCAAATCAATATGGTTATTCAGGTCAATATGGTGGTTCATACGGACAGAGCTATGACTCAAGTCAGCGTTATGACCGTTCATATGGTCGAATGAATAGCCCGCAACATCGACCAAACTCACCACGACCGAATTCGAATAGCCGTCCAGACGATATATATAAACCAAATGCGCATAAACCGAATGTACAGAATCCTTCATCTCAGCATCCGTCAAATGTGCAGCGTCCAAGCTCAAAGCCTCAGACTTCGGCTAAACCCAATACAAGTAAACCTCAGAAGCAAAAACCACAGCAACAACGTCCAAAAGTGACGCCCGTGGATAAAGCTAAAACCCCGGGTGGATTTAACAGCCAGCGTCCACTTCGACCACAGGTTTAACGATTTTCAAGTAATAAAAAAGGATGCATTGACGTCCTTTTTTGTGTGCATTTACATTAAGCCTTTTTATATAAGCCTGCACGCACCGTCCCAGCTTTGGTTTGTTTGATTTGCTGCCAAGTGCTCGGGAGTTTTAATTGAGCAAGATCACGGTCAGCTTCGATATAAATTAAACCATTGTCTGCAATGCAGGGATCGACCAATTCAGCAAGTTCTTGCCATAAATCAAGACTATACGGTGGATCTAAGAAAATCAGATCAAATTGATCTTTCAAATTAGGAATGGCTTGTTGTGCCGTCATGTTTTTGAGTTGCACACGTTGTTTACTCACCCTTAAGAGTTCTAAATTGTCCATGAGAAACTTCGCTTGGGTGCGATCAGGTTCAATTAAAACGGCTTCTGCTGCACCACGTGAGAGTGCTTCAAACGACAAAGCACCTGAACCTGTACACAGGTCGAGAACTTTGGCATTTTGAACATCCCACATGAGCCAGTTAAATAATGTCTCGCGCACACGGTCAGGTGTAGGGCGTAAACCATCAATACTGGCAAAAGGCAGTTGACGGCGTTTCCATTCACCCCCAATGATTCTTAATTGATTTTTCATGAATTATTCCTCATCGGTTGCATGTGCTGCACTGGCAGCACGAGGTGTTGTATTTGCACTATTCGGTTGTTGAGTTGCACTGTTGTTCTGCTGAGCTGTTGGGCTCGCATTTGGATCGGCTGATAAAATATTAGAGCCGCTTGGTAACTCACTCGGTTTTAGACCCGCAGTCATGAGACCACCGCTAATTTGATGGCCTGCAGGACGAATTGGATTCTTTTTACGTGTTAATAACCAGTAGTCAAACATTGGTTTAGCAATTTGAGCAGCAGAACCACCGTGACGACCATTTTCCCAAACGACGGCAATCGCAATTTCAGGTTTTTCCGCAGGGGCAAAACCAACAAATAAACCATGGTCAAGCTGACGTTCTGTCAATAAAGATTCGTTATAGCGTTTACCTTGGGCAATACTTTTAACCTGTGCGGTGCCTGTTTTACCTGCGATTTGATACATTGGGGTACGAATACCACGACCGGTCCCTGTTTGAACCACATCAATCATGGCATCACGCATTTTGATCCAATCATCTGGCTTACCATTAAATTGAATGCGACCATTCGGGGCGTTATGTACTTTGTGGACTTTAGCGCCTTTACTTTCACGCAAAACGTGAGGTGTAACATGAGAGCCTTGATTGGCGGTAATAGCAGTCGCCATCGCCAGTTGTAATGGTGTTGCTGTAAATGCACCTTGACCAATACTGACAGAAATGGTTTCACCTTTAAGCCAGTTGGACTTCCGTGTGCGGAGCTTCCATTCAGGATTTGGATATAGCCCCGTACTTTCACTTGGTAAATCTACACCGGTTTTTTCACCAAAGCCAAACTGACGCATCCAAGTATTCATTTTTTCAATGCCCATACGATAGGACAAGACATAGAAATAGGTATCGCAGGAAATGACTTGAGCTTTGTGTAAATTAACTGAGCCATGACCAGTTTTTTTGTGGTCACGGAAACGATGGCTGTCACCCGGAAGCGTGAAATAGCCCGGATCGGAAATGGCTGTACTCCAATCCACTAGACCATAATGAATACCACCTAGACCAAACATTGGCTTAATCGTTGAACCCGGTGGATAAGCCCCTTGCACAGCACGGTTATATAATGGCTGATCGAGGCTATCACGTAGTTCAGAATAATCTTTGCTGCTAATCCCGGTAACAAATAAATTGGGGTTAAAACTAGGACTGGACACAAGAGCAAGAATTTCCCCAGTACGTGGGTCAATCGCCACAATTGCACCACGTCGATCTGCAAGCTGCTCTGAAGCGACCATTTGCAGTCCATAATCTAGGGATAAATATAAGTCATTACCACGAATCGGATCTTTGCGACCTAGATGTCGTAACACATTACCAAAGGCATCGGCTTCAACCGACTCATTTCCCGGCATACCATGTAAAAGTTCTTCGTATGATTTTTCAACGCCAATTTTACCGATCAGGTTTGAGCCAGCGTATAAATCTTTATCAATCGTTTTTAGTTCTTTGTCATTAATACGACCTACGTAGCCAATCACATGGGCAAACAGTTCACCATGTGGATAGTAGCGAGTCATTTGGGTCTCTATATTGACACCCGGGAATTGATATTTCACCTCACTAAAACGGGCGATATCATTTTCATTTAAATTCAGTTTAATCGAAACGCGTTCAGTCTTTTTAGAGGTTTTAATCCGACTTTTGAAACGTTCGATGTCTTCATCAGTCAGTTCTAACAGAGGCGTTAGGCGCTCTACCGTATCATCAATGTCTTCAACATCCGCACGACTCATGGTCGCTGAGAAAACCGGATAATTATCCGCTAATAACACACCATTACGGTCATAGATATAACCACGAGAAGGTGCAAGCGGTTGCAATCGAATTCGGTTTTGATCGGCAGCAGTCGAAAAGGTCTCATAACTTTTGATTTGCAAATATGCATATCGTGCCACAAGCAACAGCATAAAGAAGGAGACAATCCCTATCGAAATCACCACGCGATTACGATAAATCCGCTTTTCTTGCTGGACATTTTTTAAAGGATAATGCTGCTTCATACGCGATCGACTTAAAGACTGAGAGCTAAAATAACGGAAGAGGCATATTCTAGCGCAACTGACATTTTTTTGATAAATAAAAAAGACTCTGCTGTGATTGCAGTCTATATTTTGACTTTGCAGACATGAAAAATATGGTGCTTTGTGTATAACAGTTCATATTATTCTGCTAAAGTCGAAACGTATAAAAAAGGAATATTCCAAAAAATAATACTAAGGAAGTTTGTGAAAACAATGAATAAATTATATACATTGCTTGCATTTATGATGCTCGGAAGCATCGCACATGCCAATGACAATTCATTTTTACCTGAGGCAAAGTTAACAGGTAAGGGTTATCAACCATGGAATGTTGGAGCAGGTTTTACTCAAAAAATTATTCACGTGAATGGTGAGTGGGTAAACCCATATGGCATTGCCTATGCAAAAGCTGGTGTTTTCTTGAACGATGATAAAACACCTGGTGGGCAAGTCGGCTTTCGTTACCCCGTTCATTTCACTGGCAAAGATAAAAATGGTTATTATATCGGAGCTTATGCGGGCCACATCGACTCCAAGAAAGTAGATGGTGAAGATGAAGCGCGTTTAGGTGGTGGTATCGATCTTGCTTATGTGATGTTGAGTGCCGAGCGTATTAGTACGTTTAGTGTAGGCTTGGGTGCGGGTGAAAAATTAGAAGACAAATCAGGTAATGTGATTGTGGAAACCGAACCGAGACTACAAATCTCATATACTTTAAGTTTTGGTTTGTAGTGAAAATAATCAACTTTATTTTATAACCGCACTCACTGAATAAAATTAAATATGGAAGTTATGCATGCTTGAGTACGTTAACGAATTGTGGCAAACCTTTTTGCAACGTCCCGATTTTTGGGCTGTGCTGAGTATTATCCCCGTTACCGCATTCGTTACCTGGGCACACGTTTGGATGGCACTGAAAATGGTGTTTTACCCGATTACTTTCTGGGGATTCCATTTAGGTCCATTACCCGTGGGATGGCAGGGGATTGTGCCAAGAAAAGCTGGACGTATTTCTGGCATTATTACGGATAATACATTGTCTAAATTGGGTTCCTTGCGTGAGTTTTTGGATGCAATGGATCCTGAGGACATGGCGCGCATCATTGGTGAACAAGTTGGCTTTGAGCTTGAACATTTGATTGATGAAGTCATGCTAGACCGAAATGCGGTGCTTTGGGAAAACCTACCGTATTCGATTAAACGTCGTATTTATGCCCAAGCACACAAACAGCTGCCAAATACCTTAAAAGAACTCGTGACCGAACTGACCATGAACGTAGAGTCACTTGTTGATATGCGTGAAATGGTGGTGAGTCAAATGGAAGCAGATCGTCTCTTGATGGTGCGTATGTTCCTTAAAGTTGGCCAAAAAGAAATCAACTTTATTTGGCATATCAGTGCCTTGATTGGGATGTTCTTTGGTATCTTCCAGATGATCGTTTGGTTTGTGGTGCCTTGGCATTGGACGGTTCCATTTTGGGCAGCAATCTGGGGCTTTTTGACCAACTGGATTGCCATCTGGATGGTATTTAATCCCATTGAGCCGCACCCCGTTAAGTATTTACAATTGTTTGAATTAACTAAAGATCGTAAATTCCCTTGGATTAAACCTGTGATTCCACGTATTGGAACGTACAATGTTCAAGGCGCGTTTATGAAACGCCAAGAAGAAGTTTCAGATGTATTCGCAAGTGTAGTCACAGAAGACCTAATTACGTTAAAATCTATCATGACCGAAATGATGTATGGCGGGAAGAAAGATAAGACCCGTCGCATTGTGAAACGTCATATTAATGAAATTATGGAATCTCCACTGGTTCGTACCTCATTACAGTTGTCTTTAGGTCCAAAAGAGTACGCAAAACTCAAGACAGACTTGATCGATCGCTCAATTGAAATTACGATGGTGCCTGTATGCGACCCTGCGTTTAATGCGAGCCGTGCACAGAAAATCTTTCAAATGTTTAGAGACCGTATTCGTGAGCTAACACCGAAAGAATTTCAAAATCTATTACGTCCTGCATTTCAGGAAGACGAATGGATTTTAATTGTCTTGGGTGGTGTAACCGGTTTTATCGCGGGTACAATACATTTGTTTGTGGCTTTCTTATAATTAGATGCTGGAAGATGATCTGAATCTTGGGTTTAGATCACTACATAGCGTCATATACAATGTTTAAAATGAGGATGTTTTTTTATGCGCATTATATTACTCGGACCACCTGGAGCAGGTAAAGGGACACAAGCTCAGTTGATCTGTAAGCGCTACGATATCCCACAAATTTCAACCGGTGATATGCTCCGTGCTGCGATTCGTGAAGGTACTGAATTAGGTCTACAAGCTAAAAGCGTCATGGACAATGGCGGCCTTGTATCTGATGAGCTTATTATTGGTCTTGTAAAAGAACGCATTGCTCAACCTGACTGTGTCAACGGCTGCATTTTCGACGGTTTCCCACGTACGATTCCACAAGCTGAAGCGCTTGAAAACGAAGGTATCAGCATCGATCACGTAATTGAAATCGATGTACCTGACGAAGAAATCGTTCAACGTTTATCTGGTCGTCGTCAACACCCTGCATCTGGTCGTGTATATCACACCGTTTACAACCCACCAAAAGTGGAAGGTAAAGATGACGAAACTGGTGAAGATCTTGTTCAACGTCCGGATGACCAAGAAGCAACAATTCGTAAGCGTTTAGGTTCTTACCACGCTGAAACTGAGCAATTGGTTGGTTTCTACCAAGGTCGTGCAGCTTCTGGCGAAAACGCACCGACTTATGACAAATTAAATGGTCTTCGTCCAATCGATCAAGTTCAAACTGATTTGTTCGCGATTTTAGATCAGTCTAAATAATTCAACTTTTTTGAATTTTTGACAATCAAAGAGTCCTACTGCATAGTGGGGCTCTTTTTTTATGTGGCTTTTAGGGCGAATCTGTTATGAAATTTGCTTTGGTTATAATGGTCATCATCGCTGTGGCGGTGTTATTGGGCTTATTATTTGTCAGCTTTAAAATGTTGCGTAAGGTTCAAGTGGAAGAAGTAGAGCAAGCTAAACTGAACCCGAAGCAATATCGCTTACATCCAAAGCTGCAGCAAGAGCTTAATAAAAAACACAAAAAACAAGATAAAAATTAAGCATCGACTCGATAAATTAATTCTTACAAATTTCATCAACTCCCAAATTGAAGAGATTAATCCTCAATTTGGGTGGTTTTAATCGGTCTTAATGCGCCAAAGTCAAAACGGTCAGGCCAATTACATACATCAGACACGATACATTCATCACATTTGGGTTTGCGGGCAATGCAGCAATAGCGTCCATGTAAAATCAGCCAATGATGTGAATCAACAATAAACTCTTTGGGGATGACTTTGACGAGTCGGTGTTCGACTTCCAAAACATTTTTGCCGACAGCCAATCCTGTACGATTACCTAAACGAAAAATATGCGTATCAACGGCCATGGTCGGTTGTCCAAAAGCAGTATTCAGCACCACATTTGCAGTTTTACGACCGACGCCAGGTAAGGCTTCCAAATCTGCACGATTATTCGGAACGATGCTGTTGTGCTTCTCAATGAGCATCTTGCAGGCTTTAATGACATTTTCCGCTTTTGAGTTATACAGGCCAATGGTCTTGATATATTCCTTCAGTCCGTCAACACCTAACGCATAAATAGTTTCAGGAGTATTTGCTACTGGAAAAAGTTTATCTGTGGCTTTGTTGACACTGACATCTGTGGCCTGAGCAGATAGGGTAACAGCCACTAAAAGTTCAAATGGACTACTATAATTGAGTTCAGTTTTCGGGTTGGGGCGTTGCTCACGTAAGCGTTCAAAAAAAGTTTGAATTTGCTTCTTAGTCATGTTTTTAACCGCCATGATTAAGCCCCTTGCAGTTGTGTTAATTGTTGCGTGAGCGTATGGAGTAACTCACGTTTTTTTGCATCGTCTCGAACACTCAGTTGTTTTTCTAACTTTTTGATTTGTGTTCGAATTTTAGCAAGTTCAATGGTGTTTTTTGCATCGAGTTGAACGACTGGCGTAGCAGGTTTTTCCACGACTTCAATGACCGGTACTGAGTCTGTCTGGGGCGAAAATTGGGCAAAAAGTTCCGTATCAATTTCTGCGCGTACAACAGGGCCTTTACGATGAATTCGGCGCTTTTCCTCACGTTGAATATGTGCATAGTAGCGGCGACGTAAATCATTCTGTTCTGCGATTCGAACGGCTTCAGATGGCACTTGATCAAGCTCTTCAACAAGGTCGATACAATCCACGGGACAAGGTGGAATGCAGAGTTCGCAGCCCGTACATAAATCCGTCAAGACGGTATGCATCAATTTGCCTGAGCCAATAATGGCATCAACAGGGCAGGCACTAATACATTTGGTACAACCAATACATTCATCCTCACGAATTACAGCTTTAACCCGTTGCGGGCGTCCATCACTTTGGATTGGCCAAACGCTGGCTTCTGCTGTTAAGTGTGGACGATTTAATAACGCTGCTAGTGAATCTGCCACAGGTTGACCACCGGGTATACATTTATTGGCTTCTTCTCCTTCACTGATGGCTTTGGCATAGGGTAAGCAGCCGTCTCGGTGTCCACAAAGTCCACATTGAGTTTGTGGCAATAGGGCATCAATTTGTTGGATGAGGGAAATTTCAGAAGTCATGGGTAGTCGCGAGTACAAATGAAGGCAGTGAAAAACCAAAGAGGACGTTGAATTCTAGCATGTTTCAGTATGAATTGCTGTGCGCAAAAATGGGTCTATAGATGCATCATAAATGAGCAAAATAATTCATTAAAATATTCCTAAAAGTAATAATATTTATAACTAAAATATCTGAGTAATCAATTTAAATCGCTGTTCTTTAAAGAATTTAAAGATTTTTTAAAAAAACTATTGCTGATTAGTTACAAAAGATATTTAATATTTTGCGCCAAAATATATCTTTGATCAAAATTGTGATCAATTTTGATCCATACATCTGCTGAGGATTAAGTGTTGAAATATAACAGCCTTAACGACTTCCTAGACTACGTTAAAACACGTGATGAACATCAACCTGAATTTCTTCAAGCTGTTGAAGAAGTGATGACGAGCCTTTGGCCATTCATCGAAAAGAACCCACAATATGCTGACTACGGTTTGCTAGAACGTCTTGTTGAGCCTGAGCGTGCAATTCAGTTCCGTGTTTCATGGGTAGATGACAAAGGTCAAACTCAAGTTAACCGTGCTTTCCGTGTTCAATACAACTCAGCAATTGGTCCATTCAAAGGTGGTATGCGTTTCCACCCATCAGTGAACCTTTCAATTCTTAAATTCTTAGGTTTTGAACAAACTTTCAAAAATGCCTTAACTACACTTCCTATGGGTGGTGGTAAAGGTGGTTCAGATTTTGACCCTAAAGGTAAATCTGAAGGCGAAATCATGCGTTTCTGCCAAGCATTAATGATCGAATTATACCGTCATCTTGGTTCTAACACTGACATCCCTGCGGGTGACATCGGGGTAGGTGGCCGTGAAGTTGGCTACATGGCTGGTATGATGAAAAAATTAAGCAACGACACAGCATGTGTGTTCACTGGTAAAGGTTTAACTTTCGGTGGTTCACTTGCACGTCCTGAAGCAACTGGTTACGGTACTGTGTATTTCGCTGAGGAAATGCTAAAAACTCGTGGCGACAGCTTTAAAGATAAAGTTGTAACGATTTCGGGTTCTGGTAACGTTGCACAATACGCTGCTGAAAAAGCAATGTACTTGGGTGCGAAAGTGGTTTCACTTTCAGACTCAGCAGGTACTGTATACGTAAAAGACGGTTTCACAACTGAACTTCTTGCTGAAGTAATGGAATTGAAAAACGTTAAGCGTGGCCGTATTTCTGAATTTGCATCTAAGCACGGTTTTGAATATTTAGAAGGTCAACGCCCTTGGTCAATCAAATGTGATATCGCGCTGCCATGTGCAACTCAAAATGAATTAGATGAAGCTGATGCTGAAGCTCTTCTTGCTAATGGCGTAATCTGTGTTGCTGAAGGCGCAAACATGCCATCTACTTTGGCTGCAGTTGAGAAATTCGTTGAAGCGAAAATTCTTTATGCACCAGGTAAAGCTTCAAATGCAGGTGGTGTTGCAACTTCTGGTCTTGAAATGTCTCAAAACGCAATTCGTTTGGGTTGGACTTTCGAAGAAGTTGACGAGCGTCTACACGCGATCATGAAAGAAATTCACCGCAACTGCGTGAAATACGGTACTGAAGAAGATGGTACTGTGAACTATGTAAACGGTGCGAACATTGCAGGCTTCGTAAAAGTTGCTGACGCAATGCTTGCTCAAGGCGTTTACTAAGTTCTCCATAAGTTGAACTGAAAACCGAGGCTTCTGCCTCGGTTTTTTTATGGCTGAATGGTGTGGAATATATTGGATTGTTAATTAGTGCTCATCAGGGTAAGTTGGATTTCGCTATCCATAACACTGAAGTGAAAATTTAAGGGTTGGTCGAGCAAACGTTTAATATGAAGCCCTAGCTGATGTAACTGTGTGCAGAACTTCAGAGTACTCCCTACATCTCCTATAAAACGCAAAGTATGCTTTTCTACATCATAATTGTGGCCAATGTAATTACAGCCACTAAGAATGTCATACTGCCATCGTTAATTTGAGAGTTATTTGGGCGGGTAAAGCCTTATTTTCTACGAGAACCCACGTCTTTTGAGTTAATTGTTTTGCTTCAAAATCGCATCAATGGGTAATTCGCTGTATGCTTAAAAATATCTGTCTGTTGATTGCGATTCGTCAGGATGAATTCAGTAATTTGCAAGAAGGAGCTTTAGATTAACATCGCTAAAGCGTTGGCTGAACAGTACATCGTGATTTCAATACTATGCATATCCAATCAGCGTTTGCGGTTGTGTAGATATAAAAAAACCGAGGCGATGACCTCGGTTTTTTATCGGCTGTAACTTACAACATACCTTTTACGGCTTCACGTTCGACTGACATATCAAAAATATAGGCATATTTTGATTGGTCAGCAGCAGGGTTTTTACGTTCAAAACGTTTTACGCGAATAATTTGGCGTTCTGCAGGAGTGTGCTTAAAGCCTTCAATTTGATCGTAAAATAAGGTCCAGTCTTTATCAACTTGTGTTTTTAGGCCTTTTTCATCGTACTTCACTTCACGTACTTGCAAACAAGTTTGTGGAGCAACGCCTGTACATTGTTTCGTTTCAGGGCTGACTTCAAGGAAAATCGTTTCGCCTTGTGAATTATATTGGGTTTCAGGTGTTAATTTTCCAGTGAACACCAGTTTCTCACCTGTTGCAGAGATAATGGTTAACGTTGGATTTTGTGGATCTGTGGTATTTAAAACAAAAGGTGCTTTACGGTCACTAAAGAGTGAAGATGCAAGTCCTTCTTGTTTCATCGCATGATCAGGACACGCCATCATGGTAGATGCAATGTTACCTGTTACAAGTGTATTGTGTTCCACTTTCCATTGGGTTGACATGCTGTTACAGCTGGTTGAAATACCCAAAGTGCCATTTTCTAGAAAATTTAAAACCAAAGGTTTTGGTGCATTTTCAGTGGAGGTGCTCCATTGATATGAAGCTAAAGTTTTATCAGCATTTTGTTGTTGTAATACGCTCACGGCTAAATCTCCAGCTTTTTGGATATCGCTTGATTGACATGCTGCAAGGGCTAAAGGGAAGAGGGCAATTGCTAAATATTTTAATTTCATTACGCTAACTGTTCTAAGTGAATTTCAGCCTGTAGCATAACCCATTCATTTTAAAAAAATATGAATACATTCAGCTCAAATAAGTAGCAAAATGTATCCATAAATAATAATTTGTTAACTTATTAATATAAATTATGAATAAGTCAAGCTATCTCGTTTTATTCACGTTTAATCAAAACGATAAATATCCATACCCAGCGAACCCATACTAAAGCTACTGTGAACAATAGAGAAGCGGGGGCCTGCACCCATCGCAAAGAAGATGGGTGCAAAATGTTCAATGGTCGGATGGTTGCGTTGTACAAACGGGATATTTTGCCAATCGAGAACTGCATCAAAATCTTGATGAGTGAGCTTATTGACCACAAAATTACGGAATGTAGACGCCCATTCAGGCACGGCTGCGGCACGACCATCCCAAGCCAATTCACGTAAGTTATGAGTAATACTGCCCGATCCAATCAACAGAATTTGCTTGTCACGTAAAGGTGCGAGCGTTTGTCCAATTTTATAGATCTCTTGCGCAGACATGGTCATCGGCAGTGATATTTCAATCACAGGAATGTCGGCATCAGGATACATATGCAACAACGGCATCCAAACGCCATGATCACGTGGACGAGTGCTGTTGGCATGTGCTGATAATCCTGCATTGGCAAGCAAATGAAGGATTTCTTCAGCAAGCGCTGGGTTACCCGGTGCTGGATAACGAATATCATAAAGTTCCGCAGGGAAACCACGGAAGTCATGCCAAGTTTCAGGGCGGGCACTGGTACTCACTTCTAGTGCGTTACTTTCCCAATGTGCTGACATGATAACAATGGCTTCAGGTTTTGGAAGATTCAGGCTTAAACGTTCCAACGCATGACCGACTTGCTCAGGATTGATGGCAAGCATAGGTGAGCCATGGGAAATAAATAAACCTGGAAGTGTTTGTAAATTCATCGCGGTCGCCGCTGGTTGTTTAAAGGAATATGATGATCATGCACTAAATTATTCAGCGTAACAATTCGGATAATTTCAACGGTTTGTTTCATTGTTGCAACGCTGTAATTGCTGTATACGCTGGATGTCAGTTCGGATTAACCCGCACGATGGTAAGGGTGATTATGATTAATACTCATTGCACGGTATAGCTGTTCGATGAGCATGACACGAACCATTGGATGCGGCAAAGTTAGTTTAGACAAAGACCAATGCCATGCTGCAGCTTTACGTACTGCTTCAGAATGTCCATCTGGCCCACCAATGGCTAAAACCACATCATTGCCTTCAAGCATCCAACCTTTCATGGTTTCAGCTAGTTTTTCCGTACTGAACTCTCGACCACCGACTTCTAAGGCGATCAGCACTTCATTCGATTTCATGGCATTTAAAATGCTGTCACCTTCAATTTGACGGTATTTTAAAATGTCGGCTTCTGAGTCGTTCTTGCCACGTTTAGCCATAGGCAGTTCAATGATCTGCGTTTGAACAAATGGCTGAATACGTTTGAAATAATCTTCAAAACCCGTCAGAACCCATGCTGGCATTTTTTGACCGATTGTCAGAATACGAATTTTCATACAGCGCCTGAAAGTATACAAAAGAGCATTATAACGGTTCGCTTGCGCTTTGTATGTTTAGACACAATTTGCAATTGAAATCGTGTTCTGCTTGCTGTTTAAATACGCAGCATAAACAGATTAGATCAAAGATGAAAATTGGAATAATAACAATGAAAAAAACATGGCAGGACGGTAAATTATTTTTGCTCAAGCAAGCAGCAATGCTTTCAATTTTTGCATTGTGTTCATTTGCGGCGTATGCCAACAATATTAGAACGGCTGAACCAGATAATTTAAAAGTCTATTTAGAACAAATTATTGGTAATGAAGCTGAATATCGTAACTATAAGAACATTCAAGAGTTAAACCGGGTGTCTGCTTGGATTCGTGAGCAGATGCGTTTATTTGGTGTGAATTGTCGTTTTCAAACCTATACCGTAAACAGCCAGCCATACCGTAATGTGGTCTGTCCCTTAAATGCAGGGCATAGCAACCGAGTGATCGTTGGTGCGCACTACGATGTATTTGAGGAGCAGCATGGCGCCGATGATAATGCTTCTGGCGTTGCAGGTGTACTCGAAGCTGCTCGGATTCTTTCGGCTGAAAAAGCGCGTTTAAAACAAAATATTGAGTTTGTATTTTATACCCTCGAAGAACCGCCATATTTTAGAACAGAGTCGATGGGCAGTTTTATCCATGCAAAATCGGTAGCAAAGGAAAAGGATAAAATTTCAGGTGTGTATATTCTGGAAATGATTGGTTATTTTGATCCCAAAGTCACTCAAGATTATCCAGTTGGACTGAAATGGATTTATCCATCTCATACGAATTTTATTGCATCGGTGGGGAATATTCAGTCTCGGGACTTAACCTCATCGTATTGTGCGGCGATGGAGTCTTTGAAGCAACTACAATGTGAGCGCTTGATTTCACCTTCATTTATTCAGGGTGTGGATTTTTCAGACCATATGAATTATTGGCAATTTGATATGCCGGCGATGATGATCACTGATACGGCATTTTATCGTAATAAGCACTATCACACCGAGCAAGATACCTTGGATAAATTAAACTTAGACAAAATGGCTCAAGTGATCGATGGTTTGGTGAAAACCATCTTAAATTTGAAATAGCATGTCTTTAAACACATGACATAAAAAACGCAGCCCCGAAAGCCTGTGGACTGCGATAAAAGGTCATCTACCTGGAGATGTAGATGACCATCTTGTTCCAATGATCATCACGCTTTTAGACGTGATTGGAACCAATAAAGAAACATACAGCGCGTATATCTCTCTACTATATATGTGGGATAGAGGGCGATATTTCAAGTAATAGCATTCAAATTTTGTAAGACTTTCTAATTGGCTATTCTTGATCTTGATGTCGAATTTGAAATAGTTATCCAATCCATAGTTGTAGCTGTTTTCTTGAGTCTTGTCATAGCGAAGGATTTGAATGAAATTTTTCGAATATGCAGTATGAAATAATGGATATAAAAAAGCCCTGTCGAAACAGGGCTTTTTTTCTTTTATTGCGAGTTGCTAGCGCTTAGTGACGAGCAGCTTTGCCACCTTCAGTTGCTTTGACAATCGGTGTCTTTGCAAGAGGTTTAGGCATATCAACCAAGGCTAGAGATAAAATCTCATCAATCGATTTCACTGGTTTAATTTCTAGACCTTCTTTGACATTATCTGGAATCTCAGTCAAGTCACGAACGTTATCTTGTGGGATAAAGACAAGCTTGATGCCACCACGGTGAGCAGCGAGAAGTTTCTCTTTTAAACCACCAATGCGCATTGCACGGCCACCAAGACTGGTTTCACCTGTCATCGCAATATCTGGACGAATCGCAATGCCTGTAAACGCTGAAACCAGAGCAGTGGTCAGGGCTAGACCAGCAGATGGGCCATCTTTCGGTGTTGCACCTTCTGGTAAATGCACGTGTACATCAGTTTCTTCAAAGCGAATCGCTTCAATACCCAGTTCATCTGCACGGGTACGTACAACGGTCATCGCTGCTGTGATCGATTCTTTCATGACATCGCCAAGAGAACCGGTGGTAATGAACTTGCCTTTACCTTTTACTGCCGCAACTTCAATCGTTAGTAGTTCACCACCAACAGATGTCCATGCCAAGCCATTTACACGACCCACTTCAGCTTCTTCTTCGGCCATACCGAAGTCGAATTTGTGTGGACCTAAGTAGTTAGGAAGATTTTTCGAATCCACTTCAATTTGAAGATTTTTCGCTTTCTTGCTCACTGCTTCTTTTACCACTTTACGTGCAATTTTTGACACTTCGCGTTCTAAGCTACGAACACCGGCTTCACGTGTATAACGTTGTACGATATCGCGAATAGCTTCTTCGTGAACGGTTAATTCTTTTGCACGTAGGCCATTATTCTTGATGGCTTTTGGAACAAGGTAACGTTCAGCAATATTCACTTTTTCATCTTCGGTGTAACCCGGTAGACGAATCACTTCCATACGGTCAAGCAAAGCTTCTGGAATATTCATGCTGTTTGCAGTACAGATGAACATCACTTCAGAAAGGTCTAGATCAAGATCTAAGTAGTGATCATTGAACTTGCTGTTTTGTGATGGATCTAGGACTTCAAGCAATGCTGAAGCAGGGTCTCCACGGTAGTCTTGCGCCATTTTGTCAATTTCATCGAGTAAGAACAGAGGGTTCTTTACGCCAACCTTAGACAAAGATTGCACAATTTTACCTGGCATCGCACCAATATAAGTACGACGGTGACCACGGATTTCAGCTTCATCACGCACGCCGCCAAGCGCCATACGGACAAATTCACGACCAGTTGCTTTGGCAACAGATTCACCGAGTGAAGTTTTACCTACACCTGGAGGACCAACTAAGCACAGGATTGGGCCACGAAGTTTTTTTACACGTGATTGAACAGCAAGGTATTCCACAATGCGGTCTTTCACGTCGTCTAAACCATAGTGATCGGCATCAAGAATATCTTGAGCTTTCGCAAGGTTAATGCTGACTTTGCTAGCTTTGTTCCAAGGCGTATCTAAAATAACTTCTAGATAGTTACGCACGACAGCAGCTTCGCTCGAAGCAGGTTGCATTGCTTTTAGCTTACGGAACTCATTTTCAGCTTTCTTGCGTACATGTTCAGGTAAATCGGCTTCAGCTAGACGTTTTTCAATTTCTGCAACGTCATCCTCACCACCGCCATTCATGTCAGAAAGTTCGCGTTGAATGACCTTCATTTTTTCATTTAAGAAGTATTCACGCTGATTCTTTTCCATTTGGCGTTTTACAGAATCATGTAAGGTTTGCTCAATTTGCTGTTCTTCTGACTGTTGTAATAAATACGTCATCAGCTCAGCTAAATGTGCTTCAAATTCATCATGCTCTAAGAATTTTTGTTTTACATCAATATTCAAAGGCACGCGTGTTGCTACAAAGAATAATAGTTGTAGCAAATCATCAATTTTATTGGCTGCTGCAATCAATTCACGTGCGTTACGCAATTTTGCTTCTGCATATTGAGCAAATAAGGTGCGTAATTCTTCCACACGGTTATTCTGAGTTTCTGAGTCTACAGAAACCGTCATTGGGCTTAATGAATGCTCGGCAGTCAGGTAATCATCGGCATCGATAATTTTTTCTAACTTGGCACGATATAAGCCTTCAATCAGTACTTTTATACAGTTTTCATCATTCTCATGATTCACAACTTGCACAATCTTCGCGACAGTACCGTATTGATATAAATTGTCGTGATCAATTTCTTCTGTTAGCGAATCTTTTTGTGCAACTACGAATACAAGATTGTCACTGTCACGTGCGACATTGACTGCATTGATCGACTTTTCACGACCCACAAACAGTGCAATTTGCATGTGAGGATATACAACCACATCTCGTAGCGCTAAGAGCGGTAATACGCTCGGAATTGTAGTTTCCAAGCTTTCTTCATTCATAATAATCTCAGACATGGGCACTCCTAATGAGTGACAACGGTGTTGCCATGTTTTTTATAGTGATGTGTATTTTTTAAATTACAAGGGTCATGCCAATTAAAATGTATAAAAAATGACTAAATATGTGATTTATAAGTGTAACTCAGTGTCAAGAATATCAAATTAACGTTTGAAGCTTAAAGTTTGAGATGGGCTAATAAAGCCATCTAGCGGTTGATCCCATGCCTCTCGGACCAAAGAGTCTTGAATGAGTTGAAAATCATAACCAAGTCCTAAACGGTAGGGGGTAGAGTGGGCTGTTGCTAATGTTTTATCGTAGAAGCCACCCCCCATACCAATACGTGTGCCGTACTTATCGCAAGCCAGCAAGGGCATTATTAAAAGGTCAAGGTGAGAAACATGCTTCCCGCGGCTTGCCATCGGTTCTTTCATACCGAGCGGGTGATGAGAAAAACGTTTACTAATATATTGATGACGTGAGATTTCAACCCAAACCAGTTGCTGATTCATGTTGCAAATCATGGGTAAATACACGTGTTTTTGATGTGCAAAACAGTAGTGGATGATCTTTTGAGTGTGAATTTCACCGAATGCATGTAAATACACGCCTATATGCTGACTGCGCTGAAAATGACTGAGTCTGACTAAACGCTGTAGGACTTGTTGTTCAGCTTGTCGTTGGGTCCATAGGTTTAGGCTACGACGCTGCTTGCGGAGTTGTTTACGAAGGCTGGTGGTGCTGAAAGTCATGATTCATTTCAAAGTAGCACAAAATTCTCAAAGGCATTTTAACGCGTTCAAGCTTAAAAGTCCGAAAAAATAGGTTTTATCTTTTTTATATAAAGCGTTCCTTAAACACTAGTTAGCTTAAGGAACGCATACTTATTTAAGGTTTTTTTATACCAAGAATTTGCACATCAACACGGCGGTCTGCTTGTAAGCAAGCTTTTAAGGCATTTCGATCTTGCACATCAAAACAACCATTGGTTACAGGCTGAGTTTCACCTGCTGAAGCGAAACTTAATTTATCAGCAGCAATCCCTTGGTTCATTAAGTAATTTTTGACAGTTAGTGCACGTTGCAATGCAAGTTGCTGATTATATTTTTCACTGCCTAAACGGTCGGTATGGCCGGTAAGCTTAATCATATCAATACGTGCATATTGGTAATTAAGTTTAGTTGCTAGTTCATTCAAGCTTGATTTACCAGCAGGAAGTAAATCGGTTAATTTGCCACCATTAAATTTAAATAAAGAATCGGCAGCTAAATTTATATTATCTAAACTCGGTTCAATTGGTTTTATCACATTATTTAGAGCATTTTCTCTAATCGGGCAATTATTAATCGTAGTGCCATCATTATTTAATATAATAGGTTTGCCATTATTATCAACTGTAAGTAATAAGTTATTCAAAAGTGAATTTTCGTTTACACAATAGCTAACTGAATAATTTTCACAAAGATTTGTACAATTTTTCACCTTAAATTGGTATTCACCTTCTTTTAAATAAAAATCAGCAGAATTATTAATATAAAAATCACCGGCTTTAAAGTCATCTATATAGAGCTTAGTTGCACATTTTTGGTTCTTAGCTTGATCATCTGCGCATAATTTTTCATCACGTTGAACATGTATTTTGTATGCATCAATCATATTGTTTTGAAACAATAAATTATCTGGTTTTGCATATTTATTTACGCCAGGAAAAGTTGAACATGCGACAACTGAGCGTCCACAAGTTGAAGTGACTGTGACACCGAATGGTGACATCGTACAGACTTACCCTGATGACACCGATCCATCCACAATTACGCCTGACCAAATTACGGTTAAAGATCCAAATGGCAAAGACATTGTGGTTGAGTTTGGTACACCTGAGACTCAACCAGACGGTTCAATTACGGTAACGGGTAAAGTGCCAGAGGACGTTGAAGGCAAAGTTACGGTTAATGTACCAGAAGGTTCATATGAAGACACTTCGGGTAACCTGGGTCTACCAGGTACATGCAACGAAAACATCAATATGGTTCCGCTTGTAGCAGAAGTGACGATTACACCAGACGGTAAGATCACTGTGATTTATCCGGATGATGTGGACCCTGACACGATTGAAAAAGACAAAATTGTTGTTGAAGGTCCAAATGGTCCAATCGAAGTACCATTTACACCTGCTGTGAAACAACCAGATGGCTCATATGTGGTGACTGGTGAAGTTCCTCTGGGTGTTGATGGTGACATTACAGTAACTGTCCCAACAGAAAGCTATGAAGATAAATCAGGTAATCCGGGTGAGGAAGTAGATAAAACTGTCCCAGTGGACAATATCGCTCCTGAAGTTGAAACAACCCAAGTGGTTACGACAGAAGATCAAAGTGTGACATTAACATGGGCGCATTTTGGTATTTCAGATGCAAATACAGCAAATGATCAGCTTGTTATTACGGTAACAAATCTGCCAAAAGACGGTGTATTGACAATCGTAGATGCTGCTGGGAATAAAACACCAATCATCGCGGGTCAAACACTATCTTATGCTGATATTAAGGTATGAAAATTTATGCTATTACAGAGAACGGAACTCGAGTATTGCTTGGAACTGCGGATACAAATGGCAATTTAAGTTTTGTCGCTGATGGAATGAGTATCGAAGGTTCAAGCTTAGTGGCGATTGCACCACCAAGTTTGGTTGTTACAGGTAATTCTTTGAAGTTGAATGTGAAGCTTGAATCTCTTGCAACTGAAAAATCGAATGGTTCAACTGCAAGTTCAGAACTAGAGTTCGGTGTAATTTTGTATCCTGCTTCTGTAACAAACGCTGCACCTGAAATTGAAATTGAACCAGAAGTAGTCACTGTTGGTGTAGCTGTTGCCGGTCAAAAAATTGCTGCTTATGCTGCATCGGATGCAGATAATGATAGTCTGACTGTGACATTTGCTAATGGCTCGACAGTTAGTGCCGACGGTTTCTATCAATTATCAGTGGCTGATCAATCTGTAACTTTAACTCAGAAAGGTGCGGATCAGCTAAATTCAGGTGCTGTATTGCCTTCGATAAGTCTTCAAGTTACTGATGGTAAAGTTACAACTCCTGTAACTGGCAATGCTGAACTCATTGAGTTAAAAGCAACATTAACAAGTGAAATTTCGGTATCAGGGTCAACATCAGGTGGAACTGGTGGTGCGTCAAGTTCAGTGATTAACGTTCCAAACCTAGGTACGATTTATAAAGATGCACAAGGTAATTATGTTTCTGATGATCTTGTTGCGGGTGCGAAAATTGTAGATATTGCTGCACAGATGCAAGCTATTATCAATGATCCACAGTATGGTAATGATTTCAATAAAATTAACAATGCGCTAAGAATCTTTACTAATTTGAAAAGTGAAATTAACGTTTCTGAAATTATTATTATCAATTGGGAGAAAATTAACAAAGTTCTGACTCAGAAAGAGCTTGGCTTAATTTCTCAAATAGTTTCCCTAAAGACTTTGGAGGTCAAAAAGGTACTCCGAGTGATTGGATTGTATTTGATGAAGCGTATTCAGGTGAAAAATATCCTGTCAATTCAATGATTTTAAACAACTCTGATACAACCAGCTATATTGATGGTTTTAACTTAAGTATTACGGGTGTCCAAAATGTAAGTGGTTTCCAAATTAATATGTTGGAAGGTGTACTATTTACGGATGGAACTCAAATTGCTAAGACAGGTGAGAAAAATCAAAATGGACAGGATCAACTTGGTGTAGTAGCTCCGGAAGCAGACGCTCCAGAGAAAGTTTTACAATTTACTTTACATGCAGAAGTTCTAAATGATGCAGAGGAAAATGTGAATGTAAATGGTGTGAAATTTAAATCTGCTGCTCTTGATGCTTTAGTTGATACCAAAGTTTCGGTAAATGGTATATCAGTAAGCAAAGATTCAGATGGGTATTATACTTATCAAGGCACTTCAAGTAGTCAAGTTGAAGATTTTGTAGTGAAAGTTACAGTCCCTGAAACCTCAATTCAAGATGTAAATGTACTTAAGAGGTGGTTCCACTTGTTTGAACAACTAAAAGCGTATTTATAAGTGATATTCCGCTCTAGTTAAGCCACCTTGTTTTGTTGCGGTAGCTGATCATAGTAAAACTCATTTGGTGTCATTTTGTCTAGACTCGAATGAGGTCGTTTCAGATTATAAAACTCAAAATATGCACTCAATTGCTTTTTCGCATCTGTGACACTGCTATAAGCTT
>NZ_VPBM01000013.1:0-123069 GCF_013418745.1 Acinetobacter sp. YH12126
GTTTCAGAAAGCTTCTTTGAATCGATATATTTCATCCGCAGATTATGCATGAATATTTAAAATTCTTCGGTACAAATAATCAGCAAGAGACTGTTCGTTTTTTGATTTATGAAAGAGGCTTACTATATAAGCTTTTTTTTAATTATTTTAAAACTCAAAGGCACTCGTTAAACTTTACATAAACCTTATATTGGAGATAAATTATTGTAAAATAAATTCAAAATATTGTGCCCATTTCCTAATTTTTTATGAGCATATCGAATTATGAAATTTTAAGGCTTTAAGTCACTTCTTCTGTGAAATTAAGGGTCTAATCATAACTATATAAAATTAAGTATATTTTACGTCAAGTTTATAATCCATTTATCAACCGCTCTACCGCGATGAAGCGGCGAAAAAATTTTGTTTTCGCGGAATCATTATTTTTCTCCTGTATGCCCTGTCATGTACGGGGATTTATCAAGTGATTCCATAACGCAGTTTTGTAGATTCCTCTGTATATTTGGGTAGTGTTTATCACTCTGATCGCATGGGATTTTTCTTTTTTTCCGCATTAACCCCTTATTTTAATGTTTATACTTGTCTAGGCTCGATGTGCGCTGTTGCGATTATATTTATCATCTTTACTATGATTTGTAATGATCACAATGATGCGCTATTACATGCAGCCATGAAGTATGCCGTGGTCATCATCTATGCCTTTGTTGGTATGCGTTTTTATATTGCCATGGTTACGGGTTGGTAGAACATGACCACTGACTGTCGTCCATTATAAGGAGCTTTAGAATAGCTATGGCATTATGCCCTACGCCATCAACAGCCTTTAAGCATCATGGTGATCGATATCGAATTTTTGAAAATTAAACTGATCATTTAGGTCATCAGGCGGTTGACATCTGCCTGACCCAAATTGCAGAGGTTTTGGCTCAAATCACCAATCGAAATAGTGAGTTAGCTGCACACAATGGCAGCGAATAGTTTTTACTCCTCTTTAGGGTGTTAACTGAAGCTGAAAATTGAACCTTTGGCAGCCGATTTATTATGCAGAACTTAATCACTCGAACTTCCACATCCAGCCAGCCATATGTCTGAATTTGTGAAGATTAGCATCGGTACGGAAACGATCATTCCATCTAAATCTTATAAAATTCAGAAATTTATATAGGCTGCCGATCGTGCACTTTACCTTGCATAAGGTAGCGATCGCAACCAATATCGATTAGCTCAGGCTGAAGCATAGCCTAGTATTTGAGTCAGTCTAAGCTTTTTGAATTTATACTGAGATATTTTAGTGTTTTAAAGAATACTCAAGTCTGCTTTTTTTACATGCAGACAAACCTTTTCTGGCATTTTCCTACCACTTTTTTTGCTAGAATCAGCAACACGATTTGTTAACGTACACCTGTGGTTTTGAATGAAGAGACAATATAAATATAAGGACTTTTTCTAAATCCAATTTTCATCAAAACAGTGTTATTCGTTTAGCAGCGCACAAATTTTTATTTTAAGGTATTTCGTTTCATGCAAGCTGATAATTCCAAAGTTGACCTTTCAACCCTGACCCCGATGATGCAACAGTACATGTCAGTCAAAATGCAAAATCCGCATTCACTGATGTTTTATCGGATGGGTGATTTTTACGAGCTCTTTTTTGAAGATGCGCATAAGGCAGCAAAACTTTTAGGAATTACATTAACACATCGTGGTAAAGCCAATGGTGAACCTATTCCTATGGCTGGTGTCCCATACCATGCTGCTGAAGGCTATTTAGCCCGCCTTGTAAAAAAAGGGGAAACGGTGGTGATCTGCGAGCAAATTGGTGAAGTGACAGGCAAAGGGCCGGTTGAGCGCGGAATTGTCCGTATCATTACCCCGGGGACATTAACGGACGATGCACTGATTGCCTCCCATCAAAGTTCAAATTTAGTCGCGATCTGCTTACAACAAAATCAAATCGGGATTGCTTTACTAGACCTCAGTGCAGGTATTTTCAAAGTTCAGCAAATGGACTATCAACTGGAACAATTGGCAATCGAACTTTCTCGTTTAATGCCGAGCGAAATTTTGATTGATGAAGATCTTATTGATCCGAATATTGTCGAGCAAATTAAACGTCAATTAGACTGCCCTGTTACCAAACGTCCAAACGTCGACTTCAATTTAAATAACGCACAAAAAACGCTGTGTGACCAATTTGCAGTTGCCACACTTTCAGGTTTTGGTATTGACCATTTACCTTTGGCGAAAGCTGCCGCAGCGGCTTTGATTCACTATGCAAAAGTGACTCAAAAAACTGCTTTACCACATATCCGCAGCATTCAACTCGAACAAAGTAGTGATTTTGTGGCGCTCGACCCCGTCACTCGTCGTAACTTAGAACTGATTGATCCCCTATTTGAACATGGCACTTCCCTGCTCCAACTTATCAATGATTGCCAAACTGCGATGGGTGGCCGTCTATTAAGTCGTACCTTAATGCAGCCTTTACGAGATACCGCTTTATTGGATGCACGTTTAGATGCATCACAAGCGATGCTGCAAGGCTATCATGAGTCTCCGATCCGCTTAGTTCTCAAAGAAATTGGTGATATTGAACGTGTGCTATCTCGTGTAGCTCTCGGCAGTGCTCGTCCACGAGACCTAGTTCAGTTACGTCAAACTTGTGCACAAATTCCCTATCTTCGACATGCACTTGAACCGATCATTCAGTCACACCAATCTAAGCTGATCGCTCAGTTAAATGATGAAATGGGTGATTTTCACGGCTTACATGAGCGTCTCATGTCTGCCATCGTAGAAAACCCGCCAGTGCTTTTACGTGATGGAAATGTGATTGCCGAGGGTTTCGACACTGAACTTGATGAACTACGTAAAATTCGTGACCATGCGGGACAATTCCTCATTGATCTTGAAATTAAAGAGCGTGAACAAACCGGAATTTCAACCTTAAAAATTGGTTATAACCGAGTTAGTGGTTATTATATTGAACTAACTCGCGCACAAGCTGAACAAGCACCTGATCATTATATTCGCCGCCAAACCCTTAAAAATGCTGAACGCTACATTACCCCTGAGCTTAAATCCTTTGAAGATAAGGTGCTTTCAAGTGAGTCACGTGCATTAGCGCGCGAAAAAATGCTTTTTGAACTATTACTCGATGAATTACGTGCAGATATTGGCAACTTACAAATGATGAGCGCCGCTATAGCGCAAATTGATTTATTGGCCAATTTTGCCCATCAAGCGCGATTACGCAATTGGTCACGTCCTGAATATAGCCCTGAAGTTGGTATCAAAATCAAAGCCGGACGTCACCCTGTTGTGGAATCTCTGAGCAAATCAGCATTTACTCCAAATGATACTAGTTTGGACTTTAATCACCGTATGGCGATTATCACAGGGCCAAATATGGGCGGTAAATCGACCTTTATGCGCCAAACTGCCTTAATCAGCTTATTAGCCTACTGTGGTAGCTTTGTCCCTGCCCAATCTGCCGTATTAGGGCCGATCGATCGGATATTTACCCGTATAGGATCTGCCGACGACTTGTCTACAGGCAAATCAACCTTCATGGTGGAAATGACTGAAACCTCACAGATTCTACATCATGCGACCAATCAATCACTGGTACTGATGGATGAAGTTGGGCGTGGTACGAGTACCTATGACGGCTTATCTTTGGCGTGGGCATGTGTGCTCGATCTCACGCGTCGTATTAAATGTTTATGCCTATTTGCAACGCATTATTTTGAGCTCACTGAATTAGGTAAAGACGCTAATATCGATAACTATCATGTAACTGCTCGTGAGCTTAATGGCAACCTGATCTTACTGCATAAAGTTCAACAAGGCCCTGCGAGTCAAAGTCATGGTCTACAAGTAGCAAAGCTTGCGGGGATTCCTGCAGCTGTGATCAAAGAAGCGCAAAATCGCCTTCGTATATTAGAAACTCAGCAAAAACAGCAACTCAATACGGCTGTACAAACCGATCTATTCTCGGCACTCGCAGAGCCTGAAGTCATCGAACGCGTAGTTGAAGTTGAAAAAACATCGCCCGTACTTGATGCCTTAGCAGATATTGATATCGATAACTTAAGTCCACGTGAAGCATTACAACAGCTTTACGCTTTAAAGGATTTACTTAAGATCTAATTAAGCAGAAACGATAGATGAGATATGCAAAGAACACCTATGAAGGTATTCTTTGCATTGACACCATTGAAACGCGTAAATTAGTGAATGTTTGCTATTTACTACTGCGGCTATTCAGCAATAAATTGATAAAAAATTAATGTTGATAAATGTTTCATGCATAAAATGCACATTAAAAATATTGTTCCATAAACAGATGTAATTTAATCAATTTTTGAGTATGATTCTCATTCATTGTGAAATTTACATAAATTGTTCAGTTTTTAGTGATTTTAACAGCACTGCATATAATAATTATCAATAAAAGGAATTGTTAGTTACCCTATTTTTTGCCTAAAATACACCATTAGTTTATTAGAACCATATTTTTTAGGTAGCTGTCGCCATGACCTTTGTTGTCACTGAAAACTGTATTAAATGTAAATATCAAGACTGCGTAGAAGTTTGCCCTGTTGACTGTTTCTATGAAGGTCCAAACTTCCTTGTTATTAATCCAGATGAATGTATCGACTGTGCGCTATGTGAACCTGAGTGTCCAGCTAACGCGATTTTCTCTGAAGATGAGTTACCTGAAGGTCAAGAAGTATTTATCGAACTTAATACTGAACTTTCTCAAAAATGGCCGAACATCACTCAAATTGGTGATCAACCTGCCGACCGTGAAGAATGGAACGGTAAAGCTGATAAATTACAATATCTTGAAAAGTAATTTTACGCTTTCATGAAAAGATCAGCACATGCTGATCTTTTTTTATACTTAAAGCACACATTTCATTGCAAATTATTCAAATTTTCTCAATCAAATTGGATTAAAATAGAACGAGTTTATAAATAATTGATTTCTATAATGAAGCATTTACTCAAGGGATTATTGTCCGTTGCAATATTCCCTCTTGTTTTCATTGGTTGTACAACTACACCACAAAAACAAGGTCACACTATTACAACTCCCGACGGTAAACGTATTTACATACCTCAAGAAAAAGTGACGACCATCAGACAAGCCCCGCCTAAAGTGGTGCCTTATGCATACAACTCATGGGTCGCGTCTATTGATAATTTACGTCGCGTTCGAGACTATGAAGTCTTTTTAGAGAAAAATGGTGTAGGCAATATCATCCCTTCATTTGAGCTGATGCGTACTGCACGTGATTGGCAAAAATGTGGTCGGTCAGAATATATGGTGCCTAACCGTGAATTATGGCAAAACCAAATTGCGACCTTACGTGTCTTTAAATATTTAGTTGCTGCCAATATTTTAACGGACTTTGAAGTAACTTCGGTTTATCGTGATTTGCCTTTGAACCAATGTGCTGGTGGTGCAAGCTCATCTCGTCACCTATATAACTCGGCGATTGATTTCCGTATTGGACCTGCGTACCCGCAGCCCGAAGACTACAGTTATATTGAAAATACCAAGTTCCGTTTATGCCAATTTTGGTCACAACACGGGCAGAGTCTCAATATGGGATTAGGTTTATATGCCAGCGGACAAATTCATATTGATACTCAAGGCTACCGTACTTGGGGACCTGATCACTCAAGTCGTTCTTCAATGTGTAATTACTAAAACATTACATCGTCATATCAAGACCTCTTCGGAGGTCTTTTTTGTACATAAAATATTCAAATACAGAACAATAAATTGCGATGTTAGTGGAAAGGTTTAAAATGCTTGCATCAATCACGAGGTGCGACAACATGCAACAAATGTGGACAGACATTGATGCTTACATCGATTCACATTTAATTCCTGAAGATCCAATATTGACCCAAACACTTCAACATACGGATGAACGTGGCTTTCCTGATCATCTTGCTGTAGCGGCCAATCAAGGCATGCTGCTTCAAATGTTAATCCAAATGAACAAGTGTAAACGCGTTTTAGAACTTGGAACTTTTGCAGCCTATAGCACCATGTGGTTAGCACGCGCATTACCTGATGATGGTTACATTCTGACCATTGAAGGTCGTGATACACACGCGGCCCTCGGTCAAGAAAATATTGATAATGCAAAGCTTACACAAACGATTGAACTGAAATGTGGTCGTGCGGCAGATATTTTACGTGCCCTTCCTGAAGATACCGAACCTTTTGACTTTATTTTTGTCGATGCAGACAAACAGAGCTACCCTGAATATTTAGAATTAAGCTTAAATTTATCTCATTCAGGTACAGTGATTGTTTTAGACAATGTAATTCGTGCAGGCGAGATTCTGAACGCTGAAAACCATAAACCCAGCATTGAAGGTATCCGTGATATGTTCAAAGCCATGCAAAATCATCCGAAAATTTTATCTTGCACAGCACTTCAAACTGTTGGTTGCAAAGGTCATGACGGTTTTGCAATTGCAATCGTTAAATAATCTCAATCGAGGTGTTTTTTAAACACCTCGAATAAAGGTATAAAAAACAATCAATATAATATTTTATTTCAAAAACAATTACTTACAAATACTACACACAGAGTTATCCACATTTTTTGAGGATAACTCTGATTATTTTTAAATCAACAACTTATTATTTATTTACTCGTAATTGTCCGTCTATTAAATCAACTCTGTTCGTTTGCTCAACTTATTTTACAACCAACAATGGAACACTCGAATTTCTGAAAATACTGGTGGTGATACTACCCAAGAAGAACTGATGGATTTTACTGTGGCTAAACGCACCCAGTACGATTAACTGAATGCCATGCTCTTGTTGATAGTCCAGAATATTTTCCGAAACATCGCCATAGCGGTATTCCGTCACCACATCTAGACCGGCATTGGTTAAATAATTTTTTGGATCATCCAAGATTTGTGGGTGATCTCCAACATAAACCAAATGACATTGTAAGAGTTTGAGTAGATCACTTTGTGCCACACGCTTCATTAACTCAACGCATTTAGGCGAATATTCATAGGCAAAAATAAAGCGAGTCGGTGGTTTAAACGTTGGTCCTACGGTCATAACTGTACAACTTGCACCACGAATAAAGTTTTCAACATTACTACCCAGCGGCTTATTACGCTCTGCTGAACGTTCACCAACGCGACCAATTAAAACAATATCGTCATCTTGCAAAATATTAAAACTTTGCTCTAAGAAGTCACCCTTTTCCTGAATATGGGTGGTTTGAATCCCATGCTTATCTTGGATCATTTCAGAAATGTGTTTGAGCAAGTTATTACTATAATCTAACGCTAAATCACTTTGTTTTTGTTCTAACTCCGCGAGTTCTTTTAAGAGCATGGCATTACTTTCAAATCCAATCACGCCACTGATTTCACCTAAGTGATAACTTGCCGGATAGTAATCAAGTATTTGCAGTAAAACCAACTCACGGTGAGTTTGTTTAGCAACCCAAGCAGCAGCATCAGCTAGTGCATTAATGCATGGAGAAGAGTCGATACAGGCGATAACTCGTTTCATGATTAGCCCTCGTTTTATTATTGCTTGGCTATAAAATGTTGTTTGTTATTTTTAACTTATCACAACTCTGTTTCACTGTGCATGCATTTGTGTAAGCATAAAAAATATTTATGAAGTATTTGGCGATTACTTATTCACGATATCGAATGAATTTTGCAGGATTTCCCGCAATGATTGCACGCGCTTCAACATTTTTCGTCACCATACTGTTCATGCCGACTACAGCCTGCTCAGCAATGTGAATACCATCCTTGATTCCAACATGCGCACCTAACCAAACATCATGCTCTATCTCAATCCCTTGTGAACGTACAGCTTGTTGATAGATCGGTTGATTGACATCCATTCCATGATCGAAAGCATATAGATGGCAATATGCCGCCATACGAACTTGATCATGAATTTTGATGCCCACTCGCCCACCATCTAAAATACAGTGATGATTAATCGCCACTTCATTGCCTATTTCTATTGGGCCATGCAAAGTGCAATCCGCCGCAATAAAGCTGTTATCTCCAATAACAATCTTACGTCCCGGTTCGGCAAAAATATGAGCCAATGGCGATATAAAACAGTTTTCACCAATTTCAACGGTTTCCATCGATTTGAGATAGTCTTGATATTCCTGTTGCCAAGCTTCGGCCCAACCACGATTTTTCGGTTTGAGTGACCAATACAACCAAGGCATATAATTTAGACGATGCTTATGTTGCTCTCGATATTTCAATAATGGATCTATTTCATTCATCTTCAGCAGCCTCTACGATATACAGTTGTTCACGTCCGCGAGTTACATCTTGAATCTTTAACTGTAGCGGTTGGATTTGATGAATTTGCAATGCTGCAAGTACATTTACGCCCTGCGCTGTATAGTCTTCCTGAAATTCAATTTGCTGCTGATTGAGTTCATATTGGAAAATTGCCCATTCATTAAACTGACAACTAAATTGCACTTTTTTCTTCTCAATAAGTTCAATTTTTTCAGCTTGTAAAAGGCATTGACCTGCACAGCCACCATAGGCACGTACCAATCCCCCTGTCCCGAGCTTAATTCCGCCATACCAACGATTAACCAAGACCAACACGTTGGTTAGGTCATTCCCTTCTATGGTTGCTAGAATGGGCCGACCTGCTGTGCCTGAAGGCTCACCATCATCATTAAAACGTACGGTATGTCCAATTTTCCATGCCCAACACTGATGTGTTGTTGAGATATCTTTATGGGCTTCGAGAAATTCTTTAACGGCTTGTTCATTTTCCACAGGAACTGCGATGGCTTGAAAACGACTTTTTTTAATGTCTTCTTCATATTCAAACTGTGCGGCGAGTGTAAATGGCATAACGTCTTTAGATCCTGTATCAAAGGATATTATAGCGTTTTTTGAAAGACTTACATCCACAAAAAAGCCCCCAATGCTGGAGGCTTGATTGGCACTGCGCTATTAACGTTCGCGAAGTGCTTCTTTTGCTTTATTGAATGGCTTGATTAAGTACTCAAGTACAGTTTTCGAGCCGGTACGGATATCAACTGTCGCCACCATACCCGGAGTGATACTAAAACTTTTACCTTCTTTATTGCTTAATTTATCACTATCTGTACGGATATAAACACGATAATAGAACTGATCTTGTTTCACTTCATCACGTAAAGTATCTGGTGAAATGACGGTCACTTTACCTTTTAGACCACCATAGATCGAATAGTCATATGCCGTAATTTTCACTAAGGCTTCTTGACCCGGACGAATAAAAGCAATATCTCGCGGTGAAATACGTGCTTCTACCAAAAGCTGTTCATCCAAAGGTACAATGGTCATCAATTTACCATTTTGCGGAATCACACCGCCCAATGTCATCACATCAATCTCTTTGACCACACCACGAACTGGAGATTTAAAAACGGTACGGCTGAGTGTATCTGATTTGCCTTTCACCACTTGTTGCTGTGATTCAATATCAGTATTGGCTTTCGACAATTCTTCCCGTGATTTTACCAAATATTGGTTACGGACATCATTTAACTGATTTTGTAAGTCATTCGCTGAACGCTTTAAACGAAGTACTTCAACTTCACTTGCTGCACCCTTAGCAACTAAAGGTTCAGTCATGGCCAATTCTTGTTGAACCAATACCAAAGCTTGTTTTAAGCCGGCAACAGATTCTTCCAAGTTTGCACGACGTGAATGATATAAAGCGGTTTCTTCCTTCACTAAAGCTGGAATCTTTTGAACATCTTCAGGAAAGGTTAATGGTGTACCATTCACTTCTGCACGTAAACGTGCTGCTGTCGCACGTGATGCCACAAGTAAAGATTCGGTTTCACCAACATTTGATGCGAAGCGTGTTGGATCGAGTTGCGCAAGGACTTGACCTTGTTCAACAATTTGACCTTCCTTCACATTCAACTTGGTTAAAATACCTCCCTCAAGCGACTGAACAATTTGTTCTTTCGAAGATGGAATCACTTTACCTGTCCCTGTAGAGACTTCTTCTAATTTAAACAACCAAGCCCAAACTAAAAGAATGGCCAGACCAATCGTAATAATCCAAATGATTAAACTCGATTTCGGTAATGGTGGCTCTTTAAAGCTGACTTTGGTCGAGCGTTGTATTTCTTGTTTATTTTCACTCATGATTTAAGCCCCAGCTACTTTTTTCTGAGCATTCTGATTCAGAATTTGATCACGTGGCCCATCCATGACAATTTTACCTTCATTCACCACAATAATGCGGTCAACCAACTCAAGTACCGCACGACGGTGTGTTGCCACGACCATAGTTCGGTTTTGTAAATAACCTTTTAAATGATCGATCAGCTGCTTCTCTGAAACGTCATCAATGGCTGCTGTAGGTTCATCAAGCAATAAAATATTGGGTTGACGAATCAATAAGCGTGCAAGCAACAAAGCTTGGCGTTGACCGCCAGAGAAGCCTACACCACCTTCTAAAATGATATGGTCTAACCCTTCTTTTTTCTCTTGAACAAAGTGAATTGCACCCGTAATTTTCAGTACTTCAATCAATTGTTCATCCGTAGCCAACGGAGCACCCAAGGTCAAGTTTTCACGAATCGTACCGTAGAATAACTGTGCATTTTGGTTCAATAGCCCCATATCACGACGCACATCTGCGGGGTCGATTAAAGACAGTTCAATCCCATCTAATTTAACTTTGCCTTGTACTGGCGTTTGCATACCCGATAACAATTGGAGTAGCGTCGACTTACCAGCACCGTTACGGCCCAAAATTGCGATCTTTTCTCCAGCCTTAATTTCCAGTTTTGGAATTAAAAGACTTGGACGTGGATCATCTTCACCATACTTAAATGACACACCATTGAGTTCATAATGACCATTAATTGATGGTCGATGAATAAGGTGAGAATAATCCGGTTGATCGACAGGTTTCTTCATGAGTTCATCAAGACCTGCTTTCGCCACTTTAGCCTGTTGTAAACGACCTAATACCCCAGCCAGTGCAGAAATTGGTGCCAACATTCGTGAGGACAAAATCGAACAAGCCACCAAAGCACCTGTGGTCATTTCACCTTTCATCACAGCAAAACAGCCGACGAGTACAACGATTGCAAATGTTAGACCCTGAATTTTTTGTGTCCATGCCGACATTAAGCCCACGATTTTACGTTGACGCATGCTGACATCAGCAGACACTTCATTCATGTGGTTCCATTGGTTTTGGAAGCGTGATTCAGCACGAAGTAATTTGATATCTTCCATGCCTTGCACAGATTCAACCAATAATGCATTACGAATCGAAGACTCGCGCATACCCATTTGTGCAAGTTTAGCCAATGGTTTTTGCGCCAAAATCCCTGGAATAATCATCAAAGGAACCACCAACAGCATGACCCAAAATAGATTGCCGCCAATTAACCAGAAGATGAACAAAAACAAGAAGAAAAACGGTAAATCGGCAATTGCGGTAACAGTCGTCGAAGTGACCATTTCGCGTACCCCTTCTAATTCACGAATTTGTGAAATAAAAGTACCTGTTGATTTTGAACGTTCGCTATTTTTAATCCTTAATGCATGACCAAATACACGATCGGAAATTTTCAAATCGGCACGTTTACCAATAATATCCGATAAATAAATTCGTGAAACACGTAGTGCAAACTCAAATATCGCTGCAATTAACACCCCACCGGCAAGTACCCATAAAGTCGGTACAGATTGAGATGGAATGACGCGGTCGTACACGTTCATTGAGAACAAAATAGTGGCTAGGGCCAAAATATTCGCCATTAATGAAGCAAACATAATGTCGATGTAGCGTTTCCAGTCTTTTAAAACAATCGACCAGAACCAATTTTTTTCAAACGGCTTGATGTATTCATCAACACGTGCATCGGGTACAGATGACTCTGGACGCAGAATATAAATATTGCGAACACCATGGCTCAATCGCTCAATAGAGAAGACTTGAGATAGGCCTTCATCACCGCTTAGTTGAACACTGGCATTGCCGTCTACGTCGATGCGTTCTACCACACCCACTTCACCACTGATGAACTCGACCAATACAGGTAAGCGCCATGGATTAAGTAGATTTATGTCGTATTTGTTTTTACGAACACTTAATCCAATTTGGCGTGCCATCACTGCGACCAGTTCATCGGCATTTTTGTGTTGATCCCAATCCAACTGCAACCGTATACGTTCTTCAGAGGGTTCAATTCGATAATGCTTTGCAATATTCATAACCGCTTGTAGCCACGGTTGATAATTTATTGTATTACTCATGGCTGAACTTCAAACCCCTGAATAGATATATTATTAAGTTCATAAATATTTCGTGAACGTCCTGTCACTTGGATGTACTGCGCAAGTGCTGAGTAGATATCATATTGTGATGTCACAATTTCTTGTGCGGCACTATGTATGGCTTGCTCTGCATTCAGTAGATCGACAACCGTTCGAGTTCCTAATTTATATTGTTCTTGATACAGTTCTTTAGTTCTTACAGTTGTTTCACGACGCTGCACCAATATCGACATTTGACGCTTTTTATTTTCGATTTGTTCTCGAATCATTCGGACTTGATCAATCACATCCAAATAGACTGTATTTACTTGTGCTTTTGCTGCTTCTTCTGCATAGCTAGCGGCACGTGTTTGCGCTGCAATTGCCCCACCTTGGTAAAAATTACTGGTGGCTTCCAACATGATTGAATTATATAAACCATCATCTTCATCATTATTTGGATTACGGCCATTCACCGCCTGACTCAGACTGCCTTTGACATTGAGGGTTGGATAAGCACTTAATTTTGACTGTTGCTTTTGCAATTTGGCAATTTCAACCCCAGCCTGTGCTTTCATCATGCTCGGAATCATCTTGAAGTCCGGATCCTCATATAAAGCCGCTGCTGTTAAGATGCGATCGGGTATCACCCAATTGATCTGACTTACATCAAAACCTAACAAGGTACGAAGTCGCTGTTGGTACTGTCGAAGTTGAGTTTCTTGCACAATTAAATTTGATTCCGCAGCTTCTAAATTTGACTTGGCTTGAATAGGGTCTGCTTGACTACTGATCCCTGCAGTTGCACGTAAATTAGCAATCTCAGCAATCCGACTCACACCGGCAATTTGCTGCTGCGCAATTTTAGCCACTTCTTGATATCGTTTAATGTTGATAATTGCATTTGCAACATCAAAAGAAACTTCATCTAAATTTACAAGTACATTAGCCTGCTCTTGTAACATTTTTGCTTCTTCGATACCAACAGCACTTTTGGTTTTACCAAAGTCATATAACATCTGCGTCGCATTTAAAGATACCAACTGACGTCCACGCTCGCCTTTAGTCAGATCTGCAGTGCTCAATCCACCTGAAATTTGGGGATAATATGCAGCATTCGCTAGGTCAATATTAGCGTTTTGCGATGCAACTGTAGCAATACTTTGCGTAATTTCTGGACGTCTTTGGACGGCGATATGTATCGCATCAATAAAACTTAGATTCTTCGCTACTGTGTTTGGATTATAGCTGCCTTGTTGCGTTCGACCATAAGCAACGGCAGGCATTTCTTGTACACGTGAGGTATCTAAATTATATTTACTGAGTTCTGTGATGTTAATTTTTTCGGCAGAAGGTTTAGGCTTATTAGATAAAAAAATCTTATCTAATGTCTTTTGAATGGTACTTTGTGCAGTGCCGGTATCTGCTGCATACACTGAACCAATGGAAAAGGGTAATAATAATATACAAAAGAAATTGCACTTATTTTTACGCGGACGCCCAACTTCTGGACCATTCATCTTTCGTAATCGCATGATTTTTGCAGGTCGTATTTTTAGTTTAAAGTATACTGAATTCTTGTTAATTTTTTAGATTAATCGCTCAGTTTTTGTCATTTCAGACAATAACATAAACCCGCTGAAGGAAACTAGCGCCATTCAACGGGAAATTTCTTATATTATTCAATTAAACGGTAAAATCATCACCAAGATAAACTTTACGTACCGTTTCATCTTCAAGGACTTCTTCTGGAGTACCTTCTGCAATCACTGAACCTTCGCTCACGATATAAGCATGCTCACAAATCGCAAGGGTTTCACGCACATTATGATCTGTAATTAATACGCCAATACCACGATCTTTCAATGTTCGGATAATGTCTTTAATATCACCCACTGAAATAGGATCGACCCCTGCAAAAGGTTCATCTAGCAACATAAATTTAGGGTCTGCCGCTAACGCACGCGCGATTTCCGCACGACGACGCTCACCACCCGACACACTCATACCAAGAGAATCTTTGATGTGTGTGATTTTAAAGTCGGCAAGCAATTCCGTTAAACGTTGCTGACGTTGTTGCTTATTTAGATCTTTACGGGTTTCTAAAATCGACATGATATTTTCAGAAATGGTTAATTTTCTAAAAATAGATGCTTCTTGAGGTAGATAACCAATACCTTTACGTGCGCGCTCATGCATTGCCAAGTCAGACAAATCAAGATCATCTAAATGAATCTCACCTTTATCCATACGCACTAGACCAACGACCATATAGAAACTTGTGGTTTTACCTGCACCATTTGGACCAAGTAAACCCACAATTTGACCACTTTGCATGCTAAAGGATACATCCTTTACCACCCAACGCTTACTGTAGTTTTTGGCTAAATGTTTAATACATAAAGTTTGAACTTGCGAGGTTTGCTCCATTAATCACGTGCTCCTGGGAAGGACTTAGTGCTTGACGGTGGAATCACGATTTGAACACGACCTGAAGAAGATCCAGATTTATTTGGTGTACCTTCAGCAACGATGTCACCTTTATTCATACTGTATTTCAGGCTATTACCACGAATACTTGCACCATCTTGTTGTAACAAAGCACCACCCGTCATGGTGATAATTCCAGTTTCAGCATTGTAGACGATTTTCTGAGCTTGGCCTTTTGCATAGCCTTTGGCAGGGTCAGTTTTTTGTTGGAAATGTGCTGGCCCACCCGTTGCTGTAATCGTACTGATCTCTTTTTTGCTGTTTAAGTTCGCAACGATTGAGTTTGCCTGAAGCTTCATCGAACCCTGTTCAATGATGACATTACCGGTATACGTCGTAATCCCGGTTTTTTCATTAAATGTTGCACGATCGGCAACCAATGAAATCGGTTGATTACGATCTGAAGGCAAAGCAAAAGCTGCAACTGAACATAACGCCAGTGAACCGAGTAGCGCTGTACGTTTTAGGAAAGTTTTTGCTGTTTTTCGATTAAAATTATGGTTCATACTTTCCTCGAATATTAAAAAATTCGTATTGTCCGTCGTTTAAATTTGCTTTTAAACCTTGGCTGACAAATTCGGCTTGTGGTGAAATCACCGTTACAGTCTTGTCCGTTTCTATTTCACGCTTTTTTGGAAAAGCAGTTAGTTCCTCAGTACGAAACTCCATTTGCCCTTCACGCATCAATTTCGTTGCAACCACATTGTCACTCAGTACGACTTTTTGGTTATCATCCATACCATTGGCTTGTTTAGCAAAGAACGTGGCATCGACAGCACCATCTTGATAGGTCGATGCTTTCAGATTGACCAAATGAGACGTTTGCTTTTGCAAATCCTGCTCAAGTCGATCGACTTGCGCACGAATATGCAATTTTCCCTGCTCATCAGTCTGCGTCAGGTTAATGTTTTCAGCTGAGTAAGTCATACTTTTCGAAGAGTCCGCCTGAAGCTTATTACCCTTTCCACCGAAATAGTAAAAACCACCGCTTACTGCAGCAATGACCACAGCTGTCACGTATAAAACTTTAGTATCCATAAGCGGAGATTCAATCCAATGACTGCATCAATTTATTAATAAGGTGCACTTGCATATTTTTCAAGTAGTTCCTGGTATACACCTTTAGAAACTAAAAGCATATCGCAAATTTCACGAACAGCACCACGTCCACCCATCGCCTGCGTAACAAGATCTGCACGGCGACGTACTTCTAAATGTCCATTCGGCACGGTCACTTTCATCCCTGCAATAGCAAAGGCTGAAAGATCGGGCCAGTCATCACCCATATATAAGCAATCTGAAGGATCAATACCGAACTGTGCGCAGGCTTCTGTCAAAGCAACGCCTTTGTCTTCACGACCTTGAAAAACCAAGTCCACACCTAAGTCAGACATGCGTTTTTCAACAATATTACTTTTACGGCCAGTAATAATGATGACTTTGATACCCGCTTTTTGCACCAACTTCATGCCTAAGCCATCTCGAATATCAAAGGATTTGATTTCATCGCCGCTATTGGTCAACGTTACAAATCCATCACTTAAAATTCCATCTACATCCAGTACCAGTGCTTCAATGTGACGCGCTTGTTCTAGCAATACATACGATGCCATTTTCTTAATTTACCCCAGCCTGAATCAGATCATGCATGCTGATAATCCCAATCACTTTATTGGCATCATCAACAACTACAAATTGTGTAATTTTCTTTTCGTTCATACGTTCTAAAGCATGTACCGCGCGTTCTTCTTGTGAAATCGTCAAAGGATTTTTAATCATCACTTCTGAGACTTTCATATTCACATCAAAGCCTTGCTGTTTATCAATCAAACGACGTAAGTCACCGTCGGTAAAGATACCCAATAAGGTATCGTTTTCATCGACAATCGTGGTGAGACCCAAACGTTTATTTGAAATTTCATACAGAACTTTATTCATTGGTGTCTCTGGCGACACTTTTGGTAAGTCTTCACCTGTATGCATAAGATGTTTTACATGCAATAACAAACGTTTACCCAACGCTCCAGCAGGATGAGAACGTGCGAAATCATCTGAAGTAAAGCCACGTGCATCCAATAATGCAACTGCAAGTGCATCACCTAAGGCTAATGTTGCAGTGGTACTTGAGGTCGGCGCTAGACCCAAAGGGCAAGCTTCTTGAATATTACCCAAGGTCAATGCGACATCGGCATTTTGTGGCATGGGACCTTTATTGTCGCCACTCATGGTAATTAAAGGAATGCCCAAATGTTTAATCAACGGCATGAGCATCATAATTTCATCACTCTTACCTGAGTTTGAAATTGCAATGAGCACATCACCTTTAACCAACATGCCCAAATCACCATGCCCAGCTTCACCCGGATGCATGAAGAAAGATGGTGTACCTGTCGAGGCAAAAGTAGCAGCCATTTTACGACCGATATGACCCGATTTGCCCATACCAGTAATCACTAAACGCCCTTTGCACTGTAAAATGATTTCGCAGGCTTGGCTAAAACGATCATCTATTTGCGTCGCTAATACTTGTAAAGCATGCTCTTCAATACGCAAAGTTTCTAATGCGACTTTCTGAAAATCGACTTGATTCGGCATATTTGGTGGATTCAAAGTTGTTATACCTTAAGCCGTGAGAGGTGCGCTCTCACTTTCAAAATAAAAAATTTTCACAATTTTATCATATCTATGCAAATAGCACGTTTCCAAATGTATAAGAATTCATGAATTATGCAGAAAAGATGCATTTCTTCTTTTTTATCTTAGGAACAGATAAATTGAATTAAACTCTCAAATGAAATTCAGCCCGAATCAAATGAGCCTTCAACTTCTTTTTCCAGCAGTACAATTACATCAAGCATTAAAAAATATCTGCTTTTTTGGGTTTTAACTTTATGAAAAAAAATGCTTAGGTTAAGATGAGCCATCTTTTGGTAGAAACAATTTGAAGACCTATGCAACCTTTTGTTCTATATAACTCAGAGCAACGTAAAAAAGTAGAATTCGTACCTCGCAAAGAAGGACATATCGACATGTATGTCTGTGGAATGACTGTGTATGACTACTGTCATATTGGTCATGCTCGAGTTATGGTTGCATTCGACTACATTATCCGTTTCCTGCGCAGTCAGGGCTGGAACGTTAAATACGTTCGCAACATTACCGATATTGACGACAAAATCATTGCCCGTGCCAATGAAAATGGCGAAAGCATTACTGCTTTAACCGATCGCTTTATCAAGGCCATGAACGAAGATGCTGCCAATTTAGGTTGTGCAGCACCTGATGAAGCACCACGTGCAACAGACTATATCGATCAAATGCAGAATATGATTGGTAACTTAGTCAACAAAGGTACAGCATATCCATCTGCAAATGGCGATGTTTATTTTGAAGTTGAAAAGTTTGCCAAATATGGTCGTCTTTCGGGTCGTAAACTTGACGATATGCAGGCTGGTGCTTCTGAACGCGTTGATGTAGAAGTAGAAAAGAAACATCCTTTTGACTTCGTGCTTTGGAAACATGCCAAAGAAAATGAACCTTCTTGGGCTTCGCCTTGGGGCAATGGCCGTCCGGGCTGGCATATTGAATGTTCAGCGATGTCGACCTGCTGCTTAGGTAACCATTTTGATATTCATGGTGGCGGTTCAGACTTAACTTTCCCGCATCATGAAAATGAAATTGCGCAATCTGAGGCATCTACTGGCGAACAGTATGTTAATTACTGGATGCATGTCGGCTTTATTAATGTCGATGGCGAAAAAATGTCGAAGTCTTTAGGTAACTTCTTCACTATTCGTGATGTGATGGATAAATTCCACCCTGAAGTGATTCGCTTCTTTATTGTGTCATCACATTACCGTAGCCCAGTAAACTTCTCTGACACTGCTTTAAAAGAAGCGAAAAATACCCTTTCCCGTTTCTATCATTCATTTAAAGCTTATCAGCAAGTCTATGGTGAAAAAACCGTAGAAACTTTGGATGATGCTTTAGTTGAGCGCTTTAATGCCGCTATGCGTGATGATTTCAACACCGCAGAAGCAATTGCGGTATTGTTTGAAGTCAACAAAGAATTGAACCGTGCCGTAAAAGATGAAAATACTGAACAAGCGGCTGTGTATTATTCGACATTGCGTCACTTGACCAATATTTTAGGTTTGGTGCAACACAATGTAGATGATTTCCTGAAATCTGATATCGGTCAGGAAGCATTAGGCTTATCAGAAGAACAGATTGAAGATTTAATTCAACAACGTAAAGATGCGAAAAAGGCTAAAGAATTTGCCAAAGCAGATGAAATTCGTCAATCTTTACTGGATCAAGGGGTTGTTCTTGAAGATACTCGTCAAGGCACTATTTGGCGCCGTGCTGATTAATTAAGCAAACAGAAGCATAGAGAGTTGACAGTTGTGTGAAATTCTCTATAATTCACCTCATTGCGGGAATAGCTCAGTTGGTAGAGCATAACCTTGCCAAGGTTGGGGTCGGGAGTTCGAGTCTCCTTTCCCGCTCCAGAATACGAAAAACCCTCATCGAAAGATGAGGGTTTTTTTATGTCTTAATTTTTCTTCAAAGGCTTATTTTTAGATGTATTTACTCATGTTATACACATAAAAGTCATTTCGCATTTTTGAAATAATATTTAAGTCTATTCGACAGAGTCTTACATTTAAGGATTGAATACAGGGATTAGCCTTCGGCTGGAAGTACTCTTACGAAACGTTGTTTCTCATTTGGTAAAGTGAGATGCGAAGCTTCGCAAGGAAACTATCTTGCGGTGCAATGACTTCACTGACAAGACTCATTCACTACCCTCAAACTATTCAACGTATCGCAAAAACATTTTTGATTAAAAGTCGTCCTGTCTCAAACACTTGCGGATGACATGAACGTGTATCATTTTTATTTGAAGCAAAGTACGCTTCTGATGTTACTGTGTAACATCAGTGATTTATTATATTGTAGCGACGTTAATAAGCCTTAATTTCCTCTCAAAGATTAAGGCTTTCCTTATTGCAATATGACCTTTCGCCTACCTGTTAAAAAATAATCTGATGAAATGCTCATCTTGGTTATTTTCCTCAATTTTTCTCCATAATTTTCCGTTATTCTTTGCCAAAATTACATTTGGACAACCAAATAATGCACGGCGCGCACACCACACTCAAACTGACCAGCTTAAGTTACGCATTAATTACGATCTCAACATCAATTTGGGCCGCAGATACTGTTCAAAATCCTCAAGAGTCTGCAGCAGTTCAGCAAATGGAAGCTTTAACATTTGAAGTTCCAACAGCAAGCACTAAGCCCAAAGACCCAGATATCAGTGCTGTCGCAAAAACCATTATAAGCCGTGATGAAATGTTGAAATTTGGCGATCAGTCCATCAATGATGCGCTGCGCCGTGCTGCAGGGTTTCAACTCCCCGGTGCCGGCGGTGGTCCACGTGGTGGTGCAGGTGCTGGCGGCATGCGTTTTCGTGGTGGTGGCGCACCCGTGTTTTTAATCAATGGTGAACCTGTACAAGGTGGTCCTCGTGGTGGCATGTCAGTTGTTGATAGCATTACACCGGAAATGATCGAACGCCTTGAAATCACCAAACAACCAAGTGTAGCTCAAGGCTCGGTTGCTTCTTCTGCAGTCATCAACATTATTTTAAAAGAACCATTGAATGGCACGCGTTTGAGTGGATCTGTACGTGCTGGTTATGGTCTAACAAAGTCAAATACACGTGAAGAAGAACGCACTAATTTAAACTTTCAAATGGATGGTCGTTCAGACCCTTGGATCTATAGTTTATCTGGGAGCCAAATGTGGAATGACTCAGATACGCTCATCCGTACACAAGATGCAACAGGAACGAAAACCCAGAAACGCATCACCAATCGTACGTCGCAAATGTTAACCCCACGTGTTGAATATCAACTTGATGATCAACAAAAACTGGTCGCTGAAATGTTTTATCGCAACAATGAAAGCGAAGGCACAAGTGGCACTCAAATCCAAAAAGATAAAAATGACAGTATTCGACTCAACACACGATATGAGCGTAAAGACCAAGGCAATTCCGACAAAATTCGCTTATCAATCGAACAGCAAAATGAAACGGAATTGACCGAATTCAGAGATTCTCAATCGTATATTGATGAACAAATTAATGAATATGGCTTAGGCTACGACGGTGTCCGCAAGTTCGACTCAAAACGCCAAATAAAATTTGGTACCGACCTACGAAGCAATGAACTTGAAAGCAATATTGCAGAGACCTTAGATGAACAATTGTATGCTGCTTATGTTGAAGGAAGTTGGAAATATACGCCGCGCCAAACCTTAACTTTAGGTGTACGCCAAGAGTGGATTGATCGTTCAGGTTTAGTGGATTATCAAGATCAGCATTTAAGTCCTGTATTAGCACACCGTTTTGACTTTAATGACCAATGGTCACTTCAAACCAATTTGAGTCAGGCTTTTAAAAACCCACGTAGCAATCAATTAATGCCGACGGTTTCAGTTTCTACAGATAGCGATGCAGGGACACTAAACAACCCTGATCGTGGTGGTAATCCTGACCTAAGACCTGAAACTATTAATGCTTACGAAACAACCTTAGGCTATAACACCCCTGCTGGCGGTGTAAATATCACTGCCTATTATCGAGAAATTAATGACTATATCGAAAAATCGATCCTGTCAGAAAATGCTACGGGCGGTCGTTGTGAAACAGGAAATACCGATTGCCGTTTTGTCGAACGTCCTTATAACCAAGACAGTGCAACCACCTATGGTGTGGAAATTTCTGGACGCTATGCACTGAAGCAAACGGAGAATGGCCATTCATTTATGTTGAATGCTCAACTTTCAACTGTACGTGCAAAAATTGAAGAAACTGACGGCTCTGACCGTTTGGCAAGTGATGTTGCACCTTATACCGCAAGTGCTGGTTTATCTTATAACTATCAACCGTGGCGTATTGCAACAAGTGTGAACCTCAATTATACCCCTGAATATACACGTGCGCTGAGTAACGAACCGTACAATCGCACCAGCAATGAACGTGTCAACATGGATGTGAGTTTTACTAAACGCTTTGATCAAAATTGGTCTGCATCGGTCAATGCACGTAATATTCTCAGCTCAGATTATAAAGAAGTGTTAAAAGAACAAAGTTCTGGCGCGCTATACCAATCTCGTATTAATGAAGCCATTCCAAGCTTTATGTTTACCTTAGAAAAGAAATTCTAAACCGTTTCTAAGGGACTGCTAAGAAATTCAAAATAAAAAACCGATACGAGCAACGTATCGGTTTTTTTTATGCGTACACGACCGCAAACTAGCGCTCAATTGCCTTCAACATTTTCGCAATTTTTAGGGTATGTTCCTTCTGCCCTTTTTTCTCTAAGACCTTTTGCTCAACCCACCATAAATATTCAAAAATTTCTGATTCACTTGAATCCTCTTGAATTAATTTAAAAATATTGGGCAAATAATCATCATATTCATCACGTAAAGCAGGAATACGGCGAATCCCTAACGGGTCCCATTCCTTCAATAAAATTTTATGTATCGCATGCAAGAGACTGGCATCTCGATTATGTTTTGACTGCATACAAGTTCCCTGGCTTATATTTTTTTACTTTTAAAATCAGTTATCTAATTATGTGATGATATTAAAAGAAAAATGAACTGTTGTTTGTCGAAGATTTCATCATACGCATCTCTAAACGCTTTTCCATTGGTTTTTCATCTTTTTTTTATAGCAAACCAAAGCTTTATCAAAATTTCATGCACTTTTTCTCATAAATTTTACCAATAAAGCCTTTCGGGAATCCCCTAATTCACAATACAAAGGTTTTAAATGCTAAGTTCAACGATCGAACCTAATCATTCAAAGAAAAAAAATATGCTTCAGCCAACTTCTATATTTATCTCTTTTCGCAATTGTGAAAAATTTACAGTTTTCCTTTTTAATCTCCGACAATTCAAGCTACATTCTATTTTGAAATTTTAATCCTGAAAAATCCCTATGAGTACTGCATTAAACGAAACCATTTACGTCATTCAACACCTTGCATTTGAAGATTTGGGTTCATTGGAAGATGTATTTTATCAACTGGGTTATCGGGTGAGATACTTCGAAGCTGGTATCGATGACCTCAGTAAAGCTATGCAACATACAGGGCTTACCATCATTTTGGGCGGCCCGATCGGAGTTTATGAAACTAATGACTACCCTTTCCTACAAAAAGAAATAGACTTACTTAAAGTACGTTTAGAGAGTAATTTACCGACTTTAGGCATTTGCTTAGGTGCTCAGCTAATTGCGCATGCATTGGGAGCGAAAGTTTATGCAGGTCATAGCAAAGAAATCAGTTGGAGCAACTTAGAACTTGATGATATTACTCACAATATATTAGCGCCATTAGATCAAGTGCCTGTACTGCATTGGCATGGTGATACCTTTGATTTACCTGTAAATGCACAGTTACTCGCCAGCTCAGCAATTTATCCAAATCAAGCGTTTAGCTATGGGCCCAATATTCTAGCTCTACAGTTTCATATTGAAGCAGAAACACAGGCCATGGAAAAATGGCTAATTGGGCATACATGTGAACTGCATAAAGCACAAATTAACATCCCAAATTTACGCATGGAAAGCCAACAACATGCACCTCATTTAGAACGTGTTGCTCCCCTTATTTTGCAACAATTCTTACAACAGCTTGAGCTTTAAAACAGCTATTAATTTAAAGCTAAATGGCTTATAACAGTTGCACTTCAAAACGTATAAGCCATTAGAATGACTCCCTTACTCAGCATTGCGCTCATCCACTTTTTTGCTCTCATCAGCCCAGGCCCAGACTTCTTTTTTGTCACTCAAAGTGCTATTCGACAATCCAGATCACATGCATTATTTGCCGCATTAGGTATATCACTCAGTATTTTAGTTTGGTCAATTTGTGCAATAAGTGGCTTACATTTTCTATTTCAAAAAATGGCTTGGTTACAACAATGCCTCATGATTTTGGGTGGTCTATATCTTTTATATTTAGGTTCTCAGTTATTAAAGTCCGCGTGGAGTAAAGACCTCGGCACAATAACAAAACCAACCGAGCAAGCCATACAGAAAAAATCGCCTTTGACGCTGTTATTCCAAGGTTTCTTGACCAATATGGCCAATCCTAAAGCATTGGTTTATTTCACTAGTGTATTTTCCATTGGGATCAGTGCAAAGGTCAGCATTTTTGATCAAAGCTCTTTATTGGCTTTAGTCTTTATTGAAAGTTTGATTTGGTTTGCATTGGTTGCGGTCTTATTCTCAACACCTAAAATGACCCATTACTATCAAAAATTTAGTAAAAAAATTGACGCCATTACCGGTGGAATTTTCATCAGTTTTGGCTGCCTATTGCTGCTCAATCGCGATTGACCACTCATCAAATACTCATCTACGAGACATAAAAAAGCACCCTAATGGGTGCTTTCCTAACTTAGCTGAGGAAGCTAAATCTTATTTCGCTGCTGCCTTTGCTGTAGACACAGCGGCTTCAGTCGTAATATTTACCGTAATTTTGTCGCCTACATTTGGTACATATGCACCGACACCAAATGCTGAACGATCAAAAGAAGTCGTTGCATTGAAACCAATCGTTTCAGCCTTAGTCATTGGATGAACGGCTTGCTTGTTCAATACAGCGTCCAATACCACTGGTTTAGTCACATTTTTAACTGTTAAATCACCCGTAATTTTGTATTTAGTTTTGCTGATCGCTTGAACTTTTGTACTTTTAAACGTGATATTTGGATATTTTTCAGCATCAAAGAAATCAGCTGTTTTTAAATGATCATCTAATGCTTTGACATTGGTATTTAAGCTCGATAATGGAATCGTCACATTCACAGACGAATTTGCAGGTTTTGCATTATCGACATTGATTGTCCCTTGAATGTCACTAAAGTTTGCAGAAGGCGTTGAGAAACCAAAATGATTCCAAGTAAATACTGTTGCTGTATGAGTAGGATCAATTTGATAGGCAACAGGTTTTGCCATAGAAATTGTTGTAACTGATGCTACCGCCAAACCGATTGTTAATGCTTTAAAGTTCATGTTTTTATCTCACTTTCGAATACCATTAAGTCTATAGATTTTTAGCCGTATTACAGCTTTAAAGATAAAACGTTTTGTTGCATGTTTAGAACGATAGTTTTGTAAAATCTGTAGCAGCATCCACAACTACTCTCAATTATTAAATTTCCCATATATTTCAAATAATTAATTTAGGCTATGAGCTATTTATCCTAAATTTAGGAAACATCAACCCATCTGAGTCGTAGGTTTTCAATACAAATCCACTTAAGATTTTTAGACATCATAAAAATCTGAGTACCGAAAAATGACAGAACAATCGCTGGCTATTGAAAAAGCCTTAAACACTAAAACACCCAAAGATGTGGTTTTGGCATTTCTTATGAATACTTCAAAAGAACTCATTGAAAATGCAACTCAACTACTGGTAGCCGAAGACGCAGCATATGTTTCCCTTAACTTTAGCAACCCAGAACTGAAACAAATTGAGCCATGGGCTGGGTCTGGCACAGGTAGAGACATTTATATATATACCTTTGCCTATGTCGGCACTTACTGGAATATCGATGACTTTCAAATCACGGATATGATCGCTGAAGATGAAACCGTAGCTGTATTTGGTCAATTCACCTACACCTCAGTGTATGCTAAAAATACATTTACCTCGCCTTTTTCAATCAAAGCCAAAGTTCAAAATGGTTTAATCAGCTATTTCCAATTCATGGAAGATACCTATGCCTCAGCATCATCTTTCCGCGTAGGCGGAGAATGGATCATTCAGCAAGATGCAGACTCAGCTAAAAACTTTAAAGTTTCAGCTTAATACTTAGATGCAGCAGCTCTTCACGCAAGAGCTGCTGTTGATTTGGAATGGCCTTTTACATTAAGTTAATGACAGCGATATTGGATAAACCCAGTTTTTCTCGCGATTTGATCATACAGCTTTTGTGCTGTTTCATTGTCCTGATGCGTAAGCCAATACACACGGTCACACTGCCGCTGATCACAATATTCTTTCACTTTCGCGATCAGCGCCTTGCCAATACCCTGCCCGCGATATTCTTCAAGCGTATATAAATCTTGCAAATAGGCATAAGGCTGCAATGTCCAGCAGCTCTCATGTTCAATGACATGCACGATCCCAACCACTTGATGTTCAATTACGGCTGCAAAGCCATACATATGTTCGCACTCAGCAGCATGTAACCTTTGCCATGTTCGCTCGGTCACTGCATCCGCCACCTGACTTTTATAAAATTCTAAATACAGCTCCCAGAGCGGCTGCCATTGGCTTTTTGAAATTTCAGTTAAATTTTTAATTTGTATTTGCACGTTCAATGTCTTTTTTAAATGATCACTGGATTTTTATAACTGAAATAAAGCTTTTTGTGTTGAAAACACTGTATTTTATGCGCTCTTTTTAAACATGATGAGTCTTGAAAGAACGTTTTCTTATCTGTTTTATAAATACAATAGACAAATAAAAAGCCCGAAGATTCGGACTTTTTAACCATTCAGCTTATAGCTTTTCAACCAAGATCCGATCTACCTGCTTTAAACCTGTATGCTTTTCATGGTTCTTACGGCGAATCTTAATCACTTTGTCTTCTTGCAAATCTTGCAACATCAATTCTACTGCAACCATGGCTTCAAGCTCTAAGTCCGTGCCTATCCATTTCTGTTCACCAGCATCCATCAGTACAATTTCATCATTTATCTGATCGTAAAGGCTCATCGTTTCCTCACTTGGGGCAACATTGCACCCGTGGCTGAATACTGCATGAATGAATTAATTTTAAACCAATGCTTTAATTCATTCGTTACAAATCGTTATTTCACAATTAAAAAATATATTTAATCTCTGCAATAAAAAACGCCCCTTCTCTGGGGCGTCTTTTTTACTGTTAATCTTTATAGATTAAGCGGTAATTTCTTTCACTGCAGCAACAACAGCATCAGCTGTGATACCGAAGTGTTTGTACAAGTCTTTTGCTGGAGCAGATTCACCGTAAGTCGTCATACCGATTACACGGCCATCAAGACCTACAAATTTCCACCAGTAGTCCACATGCGCAGCTTCAACAGCAACACGCGCACGGATCGCAGCAGGAAGAACCGCTTCACGGTAAGCAGCGTCTTGTTTTACGAATTCTTCAGCACATGGCATAGAAACAACACGTACGCCGTCAAGCTGTGCGTAAGCATCCATTGCCAATGAAACTTCTGAACCAGTCGCAATAATGATTGCTTTCAATTCGCCTTTTTCTTTTGCAAGTACATAACCGCCTTTCGCAACGTCAGCAATTTGATCTGCTGTACGAGTTTGGAATGGCAAGTTTTGACGAGAGAAGATTAATGCTGTAGGGCCTTCTGAACGAAGCAGCGCAGATTTCCAAGAAATAGACGCTTCTACAGTGTCACATGGACGCCAAGTGTTCAGATTTGGTGTACCACGTAAAGATGCAATTTGCTCTACAGGTTGGTGTGTAGGACCATCTTCACCTAGACCAATTGAGTCATGGGTATACACATGAATCACACGCTGTTTCATCAATGCAGACATACGTACTGCATTACGCGCATATTCCATAAACATCAGGAATGTTGCTACATAAGGAACGAAACCGCCATGAAGTGCAACACCGTTAGCAATCGCAGTCATACCGAATTCACGTACGCCGTAATGAACGTAGTTACCCGCTGGGTTAGATTCAACGCCTTCTGCGCCTTTCCATAAAGTCAGGTTAGAGCCTGCAAGGTCAGCAGAACCACCTAGAATTTCTGGAAGCTGTGGTGCAAATGCTTGAATGGCATTTTGGCTAGCTTTACGAGTAGCGATTGTTTCAGCTTTAGCATTTACTTCAGCAATATAAGCATCCGCTTTTGCTGCGAAGTCAGCAGGAAGGTCACCAGAAAGACGACGTTTTAGTTCAGCTGCTTCTGCTGGATATTTAGCAGCATAAGCAGCAAATGTGTCGTTCCAAGCAGATTCAGAAGCAGTACCTTTGGCTTTTGCATCCCAAGCTGCATAAACATCAGCAGGAATTTCAAATGGACCTTCAGTCCAGCCTAAAGCTTCACGAGTCAAAGCGATTTCGTCATTACCAAGCGGCGCACCGTGGCAATCTTCTTTACCTTGTTTGTTTGGTGAACCTAAACCAATAATGGTTTTACAGATAATTAAGGTTGGTTTCGCAGTTTCAGATTTTGCTTCAACAGTTGCCGCACGGATTGCGTCTGCATCATGGCCGTCAACTTTAAGTACTTGCCAGCCGTATGCAAGGAAACGCTGTTCTGTATCATCAGAGAACCAGCCTTCTACTTCACCGTCAATCGAGATGCCGTTGTCATCGTAGTAAACAACTAATTTACCTAGACCCAAAGTACCAGCCAATGAACATGCTTCGTGAGAAACACCTTCCATTAAACAGCCATCACCTAAGAAACAGTAAGTGTTGTGATCTACAACTGTGATGTCTTCTTTGTTGAATTGAGCCGCTAAAGTTTTTTCAGCAAGTGCAAAACCTACAGCGTTTGCAATACCTTGACCCAATGGACCAGTCGTTGTTTCGATACCCGGTGCATAGCCCAATTCTGGGTGACCTGGCGTTTTAGAATGCAATTGACGGAAAGATTTCAAATCTTCAATTGAAAGGTCATAACCTGTTAAGTGCAATAACGCATATTGCAGCATAGAGCCATGGCCGTTTGACAATACGAAACGGTCACGGTTTGCCCATTGTGGGTTTGCAGGGTTGTGGTTGAGGAATTCACGCCATACCACATCAGCAATATCTGCCATCCCCATTGGAGCACCTGGATGTCCTGAATTTGCTTTTTGCACAGCATCCATTGCCAATACACGAATTGCGTTTGCAATACGACGTTCGTTAAGCGGGGTTGTCATAGGTCAGAGTCCAAACAAATGGTTTAAAAGAGTAAGATGAATAAGAATTCAAAGATGCGCATATTGTCTTAAAAAAAGCGGAATGGGTAAAGCCTCAGGGGCAAATTTTCGCTAATTATTCCTGTACCACCTGTATTTTGGGCGCTTATTGCTCAATTTCAAGCCCATGCATGTCGTTTATTTTGTATACAGTGATCCTTTTATATGGCGAATCAATGACAGCGCAATGCATATTTAGAGTTTTGTAAAGAAAGCAAATGCTTTATAACTGATAAAAGTCCGATACATCGAATGGAAATCGTGAATAAAATAGCAGCCAAAGCCGATCCAGATAAATAGCCAATAGAAATATGAAATATATTCAATAAAGAAACCTATGAATGTTTGTGAAACTCTAAGAGCATACTCATCCCTGTGAAATCAGCACTAATCCAATATACTCACGGTTTCACATTCAATACTTTAGATCCCACGACATGTAGCAGGTAAATTTCGCTGCGAAATATCATCCGAATGACAATTCCAAGCACCATTTAAACCATCTGGAATACTAAAATAGATCTGCTTTGAGCGAAGAGCAAAATTGACATCTGTTGATTTAAACGTAAAAACCACTGAACACGTTCCTGCCACATCAGTAATTTCACTACTCGCAATATATTTGGTACTGATACTTTTATTCAGCGCTGTATTCAAATCTATGCAACTTTGTTCTGCTGAATAATTTTCAATCAGTTTCAATTTATAGGATGAAATCATTGTTAAAACTTCAGCCACTTGCGCTCGAGCGACATAGCCATTGTAAGATACAGTAGCAATTGCAGCCAAAATGCCGATAATTGCCACTACCATCATGATTTCAATGAGTGTAAAACCAGACTGTTTCATTACGTTTCCCCATTCAACGTAATGACAAATAGGCAATTTGCGTACCAAGTCTCAAAATCCCACACTTATTGTGTTTTATTTTTTCAAATTAAACGAATAATTGTCGTTTACAGTCATATTCTGGCAGTTCATGACATTCATTATTGATAAATCTCAGGATATTGATTTGATTTTTTCTTATAATTAATTCACTTAAAATGCCACTTTAGGCATTTTAACGCCTAATCACATTGTTGCTTGTGCCAAAACAAAATATCTCAGTTTTATCTCATCATAAAAAATTAAATTGAGAAATCCATTGCTCATATCAATTTTTTAGATGCCTATATCAATTAAAAAGTCATTGAAATGAATTAATTTCATCCAATTTGGTCATGTTAAGCTAGTCCTAAACGCTTTCTCGATGTAACATATTGCGTCTTTAAATTTAACTGTGATAGGACTTATGCGCGAGTACGCTGTATTTACCTCGGAATCTGTAAGCGAAGGCCATCCGGATAAAATGGCTGACCAAATCAGTGATGCTATTTTGGATGCAATCTTAAAAGAAGACCCATATGCACGGGTTGCTTGTGAAACGCTTGTAAAAACGGGTGCGGTTGTACTTGCCGGTGAAATCACAACAACTGCAAATGTTGACTTTGAAGCGATTGTTCGTAATACCGTAAATGGTATCGGATATCATCATTCAGATCTTGGCTTTGATGGCTCAACTTGTGCCGTGATCAACATGATCGGTAAACAATCACCTGAAATTGCTCAAGGTGTAGACCGTCAAAAACCTGAAGATCAAGGTGCAGGCGACCAAGGTTTAATGTTTGGATATGCAAGCCGTGAAACTGATGTGCTTATGCCAGCACCTATTTCATATGCGCATCGCTTAATGGAAAAACAAGCTGAACTACGTAAACAAGGCAAACTTGCTTGGTTACGTCCTGATGCAAAAAGCCAAGTAACATTTGCTTATGAAAACGGCATGCCAGTTCGCTTAGACGCAGTTGTACTTTCGACTCAGCACGATCCAAAAATTACTCAAGCTCAATTGAAAGAAGCGGTAATTGAAGAAATCGTGAAAAAAGTGATTCCTGCTGAAATGTTCCATGCAGACACTAAATTCCACATCAACCCAACAGGTATGTTCGTGATTGGCGGCCCTGTAGGCGACTGTGGTTTAACAGGCCGTAAAATCATTGTAGATACTTACGGTGGTATGGCTCGTCACGGTGGTGGTGCGTTCTCTGGTAAAGATCCATCAAAAGTGGACCGTTCTGCTGCTTATGCAGGCCGTTATGTTGCTAAAAACATTGTGGCTGCTGGTCTAGCTGACAAATGTGAAATTCAAGTGTCTTATGCGATTGGTGTTGCAGAACCAACATCTATCTCGATCAACACATTCAATACTGCAAAAGTATCTGAAGATTTGATTATTGCACTTGTACGTGAACACTTTGACTTACGTCCATACGGTATTACTCGTATGTTGAACTTAATCCAACCGATGTACCAACAAACTGCTGCGTATGGTCACTTTGGTCGTGAAGGTTCTGATACCGCATTTACATGGGAAAAAACTGACAAAGTGGAAGCGCTTAAAGCATCTGCTGGTCTTTAATCTTAATAGATTAATTTCCCAAAAAAGCCTGCATTGATTGCAGGCTTTTTTATGGCCCGTATGTCCATAACTAAAACATCTAGGATAAAAATAACGAGTGTAAAAAATATTGACTAAAATTTACGCCTAGCTTATTCATAAAACACCAAAATAATTTAAGAACAACATCATGCCCTTTCCATTAGACTTAAAATTTATTACTGCAACTGAAGAACAATTAGGATTTAAGTTTCCAGAAAAATATAAAGTCAAAATGCAAATTGAAAATGGTGGCGAATTCGGCATTAGCTTTTCTAGCGCGGATGAATTTAAAGATGGTGATGACATCGAAGCATGGTGGCTTTTTCCCTTCCAAGACACCAGCGATGTGAAAAGAATAAAGCGTACGATGAATCATCTAGCCGCTGAACATCAATCCATCAGTGAAATTGAAGACTTCCCTGAAAACAGCATTGCTATTGCACATAACGGCGATGGCGATTATTTATTGATGCGTACGGTAGACGATACACAATTGGGGGAAGAAATATATTTATGGCGCCATGATGACAGTGAATTTATCTATCTACTTGTGACTTCAATTGAAGAATTATTTAGTCAAAACCCTTAACGTTATAAGCAGATATAAAGCCTTTTAAACTACAAAATAAGCTGGATAAAATTACACTAAATCAACAATTTTTGATCGATTTTTGAATATTTTTTCAGCTAATATAAATTCAGCCCATGCTACGGGCATAACAAAAAAAGGAAAGATCAAAATGAATAAATTACTTGTTGCTTTAGGTTTGGCTGCAACTGTTGCACTTGTTGGCTGTAATAAAGACAAAGCGCCAGAAACAGGTGCAACAACTGGTGAACACTTAGAAAACGCTGCTGACCAAGCAGGCCATGACATCGCAGATGCAACTTCAGATGCGGCAACTGCGACAGCGACTGCTGTTGATAATGCTGCAACTGCAACTGCGACAGCAGCCGAAAATGCTGCAGAAAATGCTGAAGCTGCTGCACACAATGCCAAAGAAGCAGCTAAAGACGCAACTGCTGCAACAGCAGGTGCTGTTGAACAAGGTGCAGCTGACGTGAAAGAAAAAGCGCAGCAATAAGCATTTTATAAAAAAAGCACCTTCGGGTGCTTTTTTTACATCTGTATTTTATTCAACTTACTGTTTCAATCTATTTTTAACTTGAAATTTAACCGATGTCAGGTCAATCTTATGAGGTCATATAAATAACAAATTTAGAGAAAATAATGTCTTACTCACATCATGCCGAAAAACATTTTATGGAACGTACGGGTTGGCTACGTGCATCTGTACTCGGTGCAAATGATGGCATTATCTCCGTCACTAGTTTAATTATGGGCATGGCTGCAAGTGGTGCTTCTAGCCATACCTTACTCATTACATGCATTGCAGGACTCATCTCTGGTGCAACCTCTATGGCGGCTGGCGAATATATCTCTGTGAAATCTCAAGAAGACGTCGAAAAAGCAGATCTTCACATGGAGCATAAGGAACTACAAAAGAACCCTGAGCTAGAACTTAAAGAACTTACCCAAATTTATATTCAACGTGGTTTAGAACCACAACTGGCCCATGAAGTCGCAGTCCAATTGACGGCCCATGATGCACTAGAGGCCCATGCACGAGATGAAATTGGAATCCATGACAATACCGCAGCAAAACCCGTTCAAGCAGCACTCTCATCGGCTTTAGCATTTTCAATTGGCGCACTATTTCCGATGGTTGCGATCTTGATCAGTGCTGACATGCATATTGAAAAAACTGTTATGGCCGTTGGCGTGATTTCCCTAGCACTCCTCGGTGCTTTAGCCAGTTATGCAGCTGGCACTTCTATGTTGAAAGGCAGTCTACGTGTTGCGCTTTGGGGCATTGCAGCCATGCTTTTTTCTAGTTGGATTGGTTCTTTATTTAATGTAAATCCAGTTTAACGCTCGCTTTATCAGTTTTTTATATATGTTAAATCAATTATACGCAGCAATGATTGTGTGATTTTTCAACAATATTCATTTTTACAATATATAAAAACCGTAAAATAGAGCTACATTTTTTAAGCTTTTTTTCTCCATGTCTGTTATTGCTGCGCCAGCCAATCGATCCAATGTATCGATTTGGGTGGCTTTTGTTTTATTAATTTTAGGCACCATTGGTGCTTATCTGGTTGTGGGCGTTAACCAAGCATTGCTATTTTTAATTGGTGGTGCTTTGGGTATGACCCTTTATCACGCATCTTTTGGTTTTACCTCGAGTTGGCGTGTCTTCATTAAAGAACGCCGTGGTCGTGGCTTGCGTGCACAAATGATCATGTTGGCTTTGGCTGTATTGCTCTTCTTCCCTGCTTTAGGTGCGGGTGAATTATTTGGCAACCCAGTCAAAGGTAACGTTAATCCTGTTTCAATGTCCGTGATGATCGGTGCCTTTATTTTTGGTATTGGTATGCAACTTGGCGGCGGCTGTGCATCAGGGACCCTGTATACTGTGGGCGCAGGTAGCGCACGTATGATTGTAACGCTGATCTTCTTCTGTACAGGTTCATTGATTGCAACTTCACATATTCAATGGTGGTTTGACCTTCCCCACTTTGAACCGATTTCTTTAGTCAAAAGCTTTGGTGTAGTCCCTGCACTGGTTTTAAACTTTGTGCTCTTTGCATTGATTGCCGCAGCAACAGTTTACTTTGAAAAGAAACGCCATGGTCAGCTTGAAGTAGAGCCGCAAGCTAACCAACACGGCTGGAAACGCTTTCTACGTGGTCCATGGCCATTGGTTTGGGGTGGAATTATCCTGACTTTACTGAACTTTGCCACACTCGCACTTGCGGGCCGTCCTTGGGGCGTGACCTCTGCCTTAGCCGTTTGGGCCGCAAAATCAGCAAGTATCATAGGGATCGATGTTGCATCTTGGGCATATTGGCAGCAACCTGCAAATGCAAAAGCACTGACCGAGTCATTATGGTTTGATATCACGTCGATGATGAATTTCGGCATCATGCTCGGTGCATTACTTGCAGCGAGCCTAGCAGGCAAATTTGCACCGAACTTTAATATTCCAAAACGTTCACTGCTAGCGGCTGTGATCGGTGGTTTGATGTTAGGTTATGGCGCACGTTTAGCATACGGCTGTAACATTGGAGCGTATTTCAGCGGTATTGCTTCAGGTAGTTTACACGGTTGGTTATGGTTAGTATTTGCCTTCATTGGGAACGGTATTGGCGTCAAACTACGTCCAATCTTCTTCCCTGGCGAACGTCCACAACCGGAAAAGTTAACAGGCTGCTAATTTCTGTAAATAAAAGCCCCTCATTGAGGGGCTTTTTTTTAATCTGCTAGTGCGGCTTTTAGATTACAACCATATTGCATGGTTTCTTGTGCCTGTTTATATGTGGTATAGCGGTTGATAATAAAATCATAAAATTGGTCTGCATTCGCAAATACCTGACTCAAATCTTCGTTTGCGGCATTTGGCAGTTTAACGTCTTTCACCAAGGCTAAGTTCACATGTCCGAGATGATACATTTCAGAAAAATAATGATTCATTACTTCGCAATAGGCAATTTTGGAGCTTTTTAAAGCGGTATTAGCAACAAAATGCTGATTTAAAGTTTTTAAGTTCTGAACATCTAAAGCGGATTGATCTGAAAAAGCCATACTTTCTACTTTTTTTAGTTGACTAAAATCGGCTGCTAGAGTTTGATTTAATTGTTCAAAGCGTTGTTGTAATCCCGCTGTATCGGCAACTTGATAACTTTTTGGATTGAATGTTTTCTTTTCTTGTTCATTTGCAGAACACGCCGTTAATGCCATTGTCGTCAGAATGGTCGTAACAAGAAATAATTTCATCAAAGTCTCACTTAAACAATCAAAAGCGCAATCATTATGCTCGAAATTCTTCAAATGATTTGAAATTAAATCGCTTTCTCATTCATATAACGCCAATAACGACGTGGCACATACTGCACATGTAATTTCATATTACGTCGGGCTTCAATATTGACACTTCTAAAATAATCTTTCCAAAGCTGATCATACAAAACCTCATCATCATCCAGTTCGATATTAAAGGATTGACTATGGCCTGATTGTATTTGCCTATCTATGGTTGTGGCATCCATATCCACTTGATGCACCTGTTTTAAATCATAATAAATGCCATAATTGCGTTTTTCATCGTAAATCAGCCAACGTTGATCTTGATAGCGTGATTTAAAATGCCGTTCGATCAAAGGCAATACATTAAAGTCAGGTGAGACTAAACTGATAAACAAGCCATCCTGACATTTTTTAAAACGCACAAAAGCTTCCATTCGGTGCTTTTCACGCCCCACTTGCTTCGCCCACTGACTCATCCCTAATACATCAGCATGACCATAGTTTTTAGACACATCACGCTGTTGCTGGAACACATAAATCGCAAAATTAAAACAATGTTGAAAAGCCTGCTGCTGCTCGGATAAAAACGCATAATAAAACTGCTTCAAAGCACTTTCAGATGCTTTAAGCTTTAATCCTTGCCATACCCGCTGTGCTTGTTCATCGTGACTAGCCACATCAATGACTTCGGCGAAAAGACCTGCCTGCACTTGCCCATCTGTACAAATCTGAATGTCAAATTGCTTAAATTGAAAGGCCCGAAAAACACAACTTAACAATCCTGTCATCGTGCCATCAAAGACATAAATACTCACGACTGTATCCTAAAAACCGAAGTTCAATTGTGGAGAAATTTGCTGCGTATATTTCGACTGGCCACTTTGCAAAATCTGCTGTCTTATTTGATGAGGCTGTTGTTCACGAATAAATTTGGGTGAATCTTCACATCGTATAAAATGTTGTGCTCTGTTGTAGGAAATACCCATACGTTTTAATTGGTCGATATGAATTTTACCAAAACGTCGTGCTTGAACAATTTTTTTAGCAGAACGCACACCGATGCCCGGCACACGTAAGATCATTTGATATTCAGCACGATTGATATCCACGGGAAATTGCTCGGGATGACGCAGTGCCCACGCTAATTTAGGGTCAATGTCCAATTCTAAATTTGGATGTTCTTCATCGACCAACTCTGTCGCTTCAAATCCATAAAAACGCATTAACCAGTCACTTTGATACAGCCGATTTTCTCGTAATAAAGGTGGCGCAGACCCCACAGCTGGCAGCGCACGCTCCTCTTCATTAATGGGAATATAACCTGAGTAATACACACGCTTGAGCTTAAACTCTTTGTAATGACGGTCTGCCATCAGTATTACATCACGGTCAGACTCTTGATGTGCGCCCACCACCATTTGCGTCGTTTGTCCTGCGGGTACAAATTTAGGGACTGTACGTATTATTTTTCGTTCATCTTTGAATTGAATCAAACGATCTCGCACGATACCTAAGTCTTTTTGGACTTCAACATGACTTTTTTCAGGTGCAAATTTTTTTAAACCATCTTCTGTCGGCATTTCTAAATTAATGCTCATACGGTCGACATATAAACCTGCTTCGGTAATGATTTCCTGAGATGCCCCCGGAATGGTCTTCAGATGAATATAACCATTAAAATTTTCTTCTAAACGCAGTTTTTTTACCACCTGCAACATACGTTCCATGGTGTAATCCGCCGATTTAAAAATCCCCGAACTTAAAAATAGCCCCTCAATATAGTTCCGACGATAAAAATTCATGGTCAAATCGACCACTTCCTGTACCGTAAATGCTGCGCGCTTTACGTCGTTACTTCGACGGGACACACAATATGCGCAGTCAAAAATACAGACATTGGAAAATAGAATTTTTAATAACGAAACGCAGCGGCCATCTTCTGTATAGCTATGGCAAATACCGTTTCCAGTATTACCCAGACCTTTGTCTTTATTTTGGCGCTTACTACCACTCGAAGAACATGAGACATCATATTTGGCAGCATCGGCTAAAATTTGCAGTTTTTCACGGATACGTTCAGACATGGGAGAATTATAAAATTTAAAGTGAATACAGCATCATTTTAAAAGGATCCACCTCAAAAGTCGGGTCATACATCATTACTACGACACGAGGTGTCGCTTAATTTCAAGTACAACTTTCGTGTAAGCAAAAGACCATTTTGATATGAAATAACGAATATTATTTGCTTAATTTCACTCGCTTGGGCAAAGTATTTAGAGTGATTGGAGTATGCACATGACTTTATTAGAAAAACTTGGCATCAAACACCCTATATTTCTTGCCCCAATGGCAGGTGTTTCTACACCTGAACTTGCTGCAGAAGTGTCAAATCAAGGTGGACTTGGTTCACTGGGTTTAGGTGCAAGCAGTGTTGAGAATGCACGTCAACAAATATTACAAACTCAAGAACTCACTGAACAACCTTTTCAGGTCAATTTTTTTTGTCATGACACAGTAGAACTCGATGAACAAGTTGCTGCCAAATGGATCATGCAATTTAAATCACGCTTTGCTCAATATAATGCAGAAGCTCCAGAAGCACTGAACTGTATTTATCCAAGCTTTAAAGACAATGACCATTTTCTAAACCTCTTACTGGAAACGCACCCTAAAGCGGTAAGCTTCCATTTTGGTATTCCACATCCACATCAAATCCAAGCCTTGAAACAAGCGGGTATTTTGACTCTAGTTTCTGCAACCAACTTAGCAGAAGCTAAACTGATCGAAGCTGCAGGCATTGATATAGTGATTGCTCAAGGTATTGAAGCTGGTGGTCACCGTGGCACTTTCAATGAAAACTTTGATAGTAGCGTTAAGACACGTGACTTGGTTCAGCTCTTGAAACGCCATATTCAATGTCCAGTCGTTGCGGCTGGTGGTATTATGAATGGACATCAGGCCTATCAAATTATGGAGTTGGGTGCAGATGCTGTTCAATTGGGCACTGCTTTTGTGCAATGCAAAACATCAAATGCAAATGAAGCTTATCGCAAAGCATTATTTGATGCACCCATCACGCAGATTACATCAAGTATTTCAGGCCGCCCTGCTCGTGGCATTATCAATAACTGGCACACAGATATTGACACACCAACACGCCCGACCGTTCCGGCTTACCCATATAGCTATGATTTAGGCAAACAATTACATGCCGCTGCTAGCAAGCATGGTATACATGAATATGGTGCTTTTTGGGCGGGAACCAACGTCTCTCAAATACGTGAATTGGAAGCACCTGACTTGATCAATCAATTGGTTTTAGAAATGCGCTTCAACTAAAACTTAGCTCTACGCATCATTCAAACATGAATGCCTAAAAAAGCCCTCTAAAACGAGGGCTTTTTATTAGATACTGATTTCAAATCATTTAAAATAAATTAGTTTTAATCTATTTCAATAAATCCAGCTAATTTAAGTCGACCTACTTTGTATCGAATTGGACATATCTATTTCGTTTGGCTTTCAGTTACTTGGTTTCAAGCAAATTAACCTGATCAACTTGAACATCACTCATGATCTGACCATGATCAAGTAAGTGATTAAAATAGTTCTCGACGACTTTATATTGATCTGCTGTAGATTCAACTTTATACATATTTTGGCGGAACTCATTACTAGAACGTAAACCTTTGGTGTACCAAGCAATATGCTTGCGTGAAATTCGACAACCTGAATATTCACCATAAAAACCATATAATTCAGACAAGTGTCCAAGCAATACGTCACGAACTTCCATAATACTTGGTGCCGCCATATGCTCACCTGTCGTCAGGTAATGTCCAATTTCACGGAATATCCATGGGCGACCTTGAGCTGCACGGCCAATCATGACTGCATCGGCACCGGTATAATCCAGTACATATTTGGCTTTTTTAGGTGTATCAATATCACCATTGGCAATCACAGGAATATTGATCAACGATTTCACATCTTTAATTAAGCTATAACGCGCCGTATTCAGATACATATCTTCACGTGTACGACCATGAAGCGCCAATGCAGCAATCCCTGCTTCTTCGGCACGTTTCGCAACGCGCATAATGTTTTCATGGCCATTGAGATAGCCCAAACGGGTTTTTAAGGTCACAGGCACATCAACTGCTTCGACCACAGCATCTAAAATACGAGCCACCAAGTCTTCATCTTTGAGTAGCGCTGAACCTGCCAATTTATTACAGACTTTCTTCGCTGGACACCCCATATTAATGTCGACAATTTGCGCACCATTTGCCACTTGATAGCGTGCAGCTTCAGCCAGTTCAGCTGGATCTGACCCTGCAATTTGAGCAGAAATAGGCGCTATTTCACCATCAAAATTGGCACGATAAAGACTCTTTTTACTCATGCGTAAGGTCTTATCTGCCGTCATCATTTCACTGACAGCATGACCTGCGCCAAAGTATTTGCAAAGGGTACGAAATGGGCGATCTGTAACCCCTGCCATAGGTGCCACCCACAGTTTTCTCTCGATGGGACGATCGAATAATTCTTGAATGACAGGATGTTGACTCAATGTTTTAACCTCTAGCTATATTTAGCAAATGATGCGCGAACCACATTCGAAATCTTCCAAGCCACTTTTACAATGCTAAATTCAAATCTATGTTCGCAAAATCAGTTGAGCGTAAAAACGTTTCATGGCAATGATTATGCAATTGAATGATGACAATGAACATCAACATCGTTCAACGCTTAAATTGAGGAATTTGAAGCTTCGGAATTGGACGGCAAATTTGCAATGCGATAGTTTAGTAATTCCAAACAAAAATTTCTACGCTTTTGCTTAAGAGTCGTTGAAAGTTATGCATATACCTTCTAGCTAACACACTATCGATTCAACATCAGACTTTCAGCAGATCTGCCTGTACAGGTGTTACTATAGCGGGATACTGCTAAAATCATTGAAAACTTAAATCTATAAATTCACATCAGTGAGTTGAACTTTATGAAAAAATTGAAAATTCTCTCTTTTATATTTTTCGCTACCATATTGACTGCCTGCCAACAACCGAATGACGAGGTAGCTGCAGCTGAAAGTCAAAACGCTGATTTAACAACGGAACAAGCGACTCAACAATTTGAGCAGTCAGATGCGCAAATCAGTCAATACCTTGATGTTTTAGATGCTCAAAGTACATCGATCAAGGAAAAAACCCAAGTCTTATGTCATGACTACCCTCATGAATATAAAACCAACTATATGCCTGCCATGCTCAAACTCGCAGCCCAAGATTATACTCAAGATAAAATGTTAAATGATTTGAAGATTGCACAGGACTATTACAAAGAAAAACTCAAAATTGAATGCCCTGCTGAATAATCTCCCTTTCATCATGGCGTCATATTTCAGCGATAAATTGTTATTAAGCGAAAAGTGTGTAAGTTTCGCTGTAATAACAATGTAAAATACACTTCCCGATTTATTCGGGTTTTTCTTTTTAAAGCCTTTCAAATATTAAACGACATTTGAATGACACATATTATTTTGTAATGGATTTCAAACTATTGATTTATTTTGATAAGTTTTTCGCAAATGTTGACAATCTAGACACATAACAACTCATTTTAATTACACTTTTATCATGATTAATACATTAAGTTGTTTTTTCCAAAAATAGACAGAAGATTGAATCATGAAAACTTTAAACAAAGTACTTTTCGCTACACTTATCTCTGCTGCTGCAACTACATTTGCTGCTGAAGAACAAAAAGTTGAAGCTGCTGCATCTGAAGCTCAAACAACTGAAGTTGCTCAAGATGCAACTGAAGCGGCTCCTGCTTCTGAAGCTGTTGCAAAATAATTGAGCAAAAATTTTAAAGCCCACAGATTGTGGGTTTTTAAATTCACAGACATTTTAGATCTGTCGCAGCTTTCAATGAATTTGATTTCAATTATTTAAAATATAAACGTTGAATTTGACGTGCCCGCCGGTTTAAACCTAATACTTCTTTTCTTTGTAAAATGTCTTCTTCACTAAATCCCAAGCGCTGGATTAATTCAGACATAGCTAAATCTGCATGTTCGATCAACACGGCATCTTGTTCCGTTGACCAAATCACGGTTGATACCGTTAATTTGTGCTGGCTTTTTAAATTTCTCATTTGCACAGTATAAAAGACTTTGGACACATCAACAAAAAAGCCCACCCGATGTGAGCTTTTTGCAAAGACTGATTAGTGTTCATCTATTGGATTGAAAAATAGATTTACTGAACGATGATGTTAAAGATTTTCATCCTTCGTGATCATCACTGAGGTTAAAATTGGAACGGCAAAACAAGGTAGTAAGAGTAAGATCCAATATTCCACCATCGGTTTAGCCACAACAAAGTTAATAATGATTGCCCCCAATACCATAACTAACGCAATCAAACCCAAGAAACGACTGAAAAATTTAGCTGGCATAATAATCCCCTTAAAAAATTTATGGATTTCAGCTAGTATATACCTGCATTTTTTATAATCTGTTGAAAATGATATTGGAATATTCATCTATTTAGCTCAAAAAGCATTCTTTTTCCAATCATCCCAACCAAACTGCTTGTTTCTACACGTGTAGATCTCCATAAATAGATTGACAGTCACCTATGAGGCATATACATATTTATTCATTACTTATGTATTTTGCATAGTATACTGCTCCTGCTTTGTCGCCCCCATATGGCTGAGTTTATTGGAAAATATGAACAAAACTTTTTCGACCACATTATGCTTTAAATCCCTTTCTGTACTGGCTTTATCCATTGGCTTGACTGCCTGTGGTAATGGTTCATGGTGGAGCAAAGATGAACCCACTATGGAAGCGGAACAGATTAAAAAAGCCATTCCACCTCGCGTGAATGATCGTCTGTCATGGGCCAATGATATCTACGACATTAGTGATCAGCTCGGTATTCCGACCACGAAAGAAAATGTCTGTACGATTGTTGCTGTGGTCGATCAAGAGTCCAATTTTGTTGCTGACCCACATGTGCCGGGACTCGGTGAAAAAGCCGTCAAAGAAGTTCAAGATCGTCTTGAAGAAAAGTTTAAAGATAAATTGGGTGATGGCATCGGTGGTACAGTCGCTGGCTATTTCCAAGATGTGCTAAAAAATCAGCCAAGTCCAGAAGATAACTATTTGAGCCAAATGCGCCGTGTTCAAACTGAACGTGAACTAGACGAGTTATATCGTGAAATTTTTGACTATATGTCTAAACATTATCACGTGAGTGCTTTGACGGGCGCAGCAAAACTGGTTGGACAAGATATTGGTGAAAAGCTCAATCCCATTACCACTTTGGGTTCGATGCAAGTCCATATAGGCTATGCCAAAGACCACAAACGCCAAGGTGGAAATATTGCGGCACTGCGTACTGACATGTATAGCCAATATGGCGGTTTGTATTATGGTATCCACCGTTTAATGATGTATCCAGCTGAATATGACAAACCGATTTATCGTTTTGCAGATTATAACTCGGGTCGTTATTCGAGTCGTAATGCGGCATTCCAAAGCATGTTAAATGACTTAACCCCTGCTGAGCTCGGCTTAGATGGTGACCTCTTACTTTATAATAAAGATGGTTCTCCACGTTCAGTAAAAAGTCAGTCTGAAACCGCGCTGATTGCAGTTTTTGCAGAAAACAATGTGATCGCGACGCCACGTCAAATTCGTTCAGATCTTAAAAAAGAAAAAGATCAGGACTTTGAAGATACTTTGACGTATAAAGCGGTCAAAAAGTTGTACCAAGAAAAGACTGGTAAAGAACCGTTTTACGCCATGATGCCTGAAGTCGTAATTTCGGGGCCAAAATTAAGCCGTGATTACAATACCAATTGGTTTGCCACACGAGTCGATGGACGTTATCAAACATGCATGCGCCGCATCAAAAACCTAAAACTTTAGCCTTATTTGATTTTGACGGAACCCTGTGTAATAAAGACAGTTTTACAGGGTTCATCTTCTATTCCCTGCCTAAAAGGCATATCGTGCGCCAAGGGATTAAAATTCTCCCTTGGATTCAAGGCTATTATCTCAAGCTATATCCTGCACATGCAATGCGTCCTCGCCTATATGCCGCAATGTTTAGCCAAGCCAATCATGAGCAGGTTTTAAATCAAGCAGCGCAATATGCTGAACATTTGATGGCAGAACTCAATCCTTCACTGTATGAACAATTACAGCAACACCAAAAACGCGGTCATGAAGTCGTATTGGTTTCTGCATCCGTCGATTTATATCTTAAACCTGTGGCTGAAAAGCTCGGGGTCAAACTGATCTGTACTGAAACTGCAACCAATAACCAAAAACTGACTGGTTTATATGAAACCTTAGACTGTAGTGGTGAGCAAAAGAAAAATCGCGTTTTGGAGCAATTTAACCTTCAAGACTATGAGCATGTTTATGCCTATGGAAATAGCGATGAAGACCTCGCTATGTTCGAATTGGCCACCCACCATTTCATGAATGGAAAGGATAAACGCCTACCTGAACTCGACTAAAGTCGAGTGATTTAGTTTGGTTTATTAATCAAAGTTAACAATCACAAACTTAAATTTAAGTCGCTCTAATATATGATTAAATTTTAAAAATTCTGCTTTTATTTTGACTTTATAGTGTGCTATTTTTCTCATTAATTAGAAATAATGCGGTCAAATATTAAAAGCGGGAAAAGAATATGAATCAATTCAATCCACCGAAATATGTCAAAGGCCTCCATATTAAATTTGGCGAAAATCCATTTGTACTCCTTGCTCAATTTGCCTTCTCAGCCACTCGCCAGATGTGGACGAAAGAAGAAATTGAATTGGTCATTCGTATGGCTAAAAAAGGAAATTATATGAATTTGATTAAGATCCTCAAATTACATATCAAAAATTGAAATAAATATTTTCCCCAAAGTTAATATAAAAAAGCCATGCAATTGCATGGCTTTTTTTCCCGTAAATTTAGTGTAGCGTTTATTACTTTTTAAATGGAAACGCATATTTCACAATACGTTTTAGTACACTGCCGTACTGTTTCACTAAACTTGCGTTGTTATAGTTCAAACCATATTTTTCACAGACCGCCTGCACTTTTGGCGCCATTTTACGATAACGACGTGCAGGAACGTCAGGGTATAAATGGTGTTCGATCTGATGGCTTAAATGCCCTGTCAAAATGTGAAATGCTTCTGAACCAGTAAGGTTTGAAGAACCACGGATTTGACGCATGTACCAATGTCCACGGCTTTCATTTTCAAGTACTTTTTTCGGGAAAACTTCAACATCTTTGGTAAAGTGACCACAGAAAATAATACTAAATGTCCAAATATTACGAAGACCATTCGCAACGAGGTTCCCTGTGAACACAGGTAATGCTGCCGGCCCTGCAATAAGCGGGAAGAACACATAGTCTTTAAATAATTGCTTGCCGATTTTGGCTTGCATTGGCTTCCATTCTTCTTTGGTCTGCTGTTTTGTTTTGCGACCTTTAAAGTATTTACCCAATTCAAGGTTTTGAATGGCAACCCCCCATTGGAACAATAAGCAAAATGGAATGCTATAAATCGGTTGTAATAGATAGCCCGGCTTCCAACGCTGTTCTGGGAATAAACGAACGAGACCATAACCAATATCATCATCCATACCTTTAATGTTGGTATAGGTATGATGTTTAAAATTGTGAGTTTGGCGCCAGTTATCTGCAGTACCCACGATATCCCATTCATAAGTCTGACCATTGAATTTAGGATCATTCATCCAGTCATATTGACCATGCATGACATTATGACCTAATTCCATGTTTTCCATGATTTTGGCAAAACCTAAAAGACCTGTGCCTAAAATCCATGCTGGCGGAAACCAACCTGCAAACAATAATGCACGACCTGCCATAGATGAATATCGAATAGTCGAATACACACGACGAATGTATTTCGCATCCTTTTCACCTAAGTCATCTAAAACTTCTTGCTTAATCGCGTCAAGCTCACGCGCAAGTTCATCTAATTGCGATTGGGTTAACTCACGGTTTTTAGGATTTTTAAAATATTCAATTTTTACAGGCATGTTCATATTTTTTCTACCTTATAAATCAATAACGAGATCTGACTGTGCTGAGTTCACACAAATTTTGAGTAAATTACCCGGTTCTGTATTTTGGCTACCATTGACCATATTTTTAGTCGAACCTTCAACTTTGTTGCAGGCACATTTATTACAAATGCCCATACGGCAACCGTGATTTGGTTTGATATTTTGCTGTTCAAGACTGGCTAAAATTGATTGGCCTTTTGGAATACTGACGGTTTTATTAGATTGTGTAAGTGTGACATTCACAAAGCCAATGTCATCCGTTGCGATTGGGCTCATGCTAAATGCTTCACTCATAAAGCATTGTGCACGACCAAATAATGCTTCGGCCTGAGTGACGAAACCTGATGGACCACATGCAAACACTGTACTGTACTCAATGTTGTTAATTTGAGCAGCGTGAGAGGCATTTAATCGTGGATCGGCAACATCTTCTTGGGTAAAGAAAATTTGAAATTTAAAGTTTGGATATTGATTTGCCAAAGCTTCGAAGCGCAATTTGAATGCGGCATCATCCTGATACTTAACCCAATACATTAACTGAATTGGTTGCTCCGCAATTTGCTTAGTTTTGCTCATCGCTTTCAATAAACTTAACATTGGCGTAATACCACTACCCGCAGCCAATAGTAGCAACGGCGCAGAATTTGACACCAAAGTCATATCACCAAAAGGCTGACCAAATTCTAAGATGTCACCAACTTGTGCTTGTTCTACCAGCCAAGTACTCACAATACCCGTATTCACTTTTTTTACGCTAAGCAATACGTGTTGATCATCTAACTGAGTCAAACTATAAGTACGTTCGTAACGGATCCCATTTACACGAACAAAAACAGGATGATGCTGACCAGCTTCACCCATTTTAAACAAACGGTTCACCTGTATAGTTAGGCTGACCATCTCATTTGCTGCATTTTCTTTTTGTACAATTTTGCCGAGTGCCTGATTACCAGACCATAACGGATTAAATTTCTGCAACCAGAAATTTACCGCATTGACGTCTACAACACTGTCTTTGAGTGCGTTTAAAGGCTTTTTCGCTTTTTCGAGTACATGCATAATCAAATACAACTCATGGGAGGTTTTTAATTATTATACACATGTATATATATTTGTATATACGATTGTACATTTAATCGACATTTTCACAAAAGCTATTAGCAGACGCTATAATATGTTAATGTTTTTAATCTATTAAAAAATATGACTCAGTCTGCACAGACGAATATGGTTAACATGTACCAGGAAGAATTACATTCTGAAGCTGAAACTCCACTTGCAGTTCGCACTGTAGGCCGTAAAGCAACGATTACCAAGGAAGAACTGTTTCAGGCAGCGCTTAATTTAATTGGTCCACAAAAAAGTATTTCATCACTGAGTTTGCGTGAAGTTGCACGTGAAGCTGGCATTGCTCCAAATAGTTTTTATCGTCACTTCAAAGATATTGATGAATTAGCCATTGAGTTGATTGATCGAGCTGGTGGTGTGTTACGTCAAATTTTGCATGAAGCACGCCTTCAGGCATCACGCCAAAGCAGTATTATTCGTAGTTCAGTTGAAGTATTTATCCAGCAGCTAGATGCCGATGAAGGCAACTTAAGCCTTTTACTTCGTGAAGGCTATACTGGTTCGCATTCCTATAAAAATGCAGTTGAGCGTCAACTTAACTATTTCCAACAAGAATTAAGAGAAGATTTAATCGTCCTAGAACGTTTAAATCAAAGCAAGTTGGCTCATCCTGACATCGTGGCACGTGGTATTACCCAATTGGTGTTTAACATGGGTGCAAAAGTCATTGATCTACCGACAGAACAACGCAAAGAAGTTGCCGAACAAACCATGATTATGATTCGTATGATCCTGGAAGGCGCTCGCCATTTAGACGAAGCACAGATTCGCTAAAAGTTAACGGTCAAAAAAAGGAGACGTTCAGGTCTCCTTTTTTATGAGCAAAATTTATTTTTCTAATGCTGTAAGTACTGCATGACGTGTAGCGCTGTCTGTTTCGGCTGCTCAAGTGGAAACATGTGCCCACCTTCAACTACACTATAATCTATACCATAGGTTTTCTTCATTCCGTCAGGCAAACCTTGTTTATAAAAATGGCTGTTATCTGCGGTGATAAGGTGTACAGGCATTTGAGGGGCTTTTCGTGGAGTACGCCACCACCATGCAGGTACTGTACGGAAAATTTGCGCTTCCACGGCTTTTGGAATGCTGAGGGTCACGCCACCGCGTTTTTCATCAGTGCGAACACCTTGTGCAAAATAATCCTCAAAACATTGCGGATCAAAACTTTTAAATAAACGATTATTCCGTAGTGCCGTATAGGCTTCATCCAAATTTGGCCAATGGTCATTACGCTTCAATGTAATTGCCGCTGGGGTAATTTTATCGACAGCTTTGAGCTTTAATTTTTGCATACCTTCAAAAATGGCAGACTTAGGACCGATTACGAAAGGTGGATCCATAATAATCAGTTGTGAAAACAAATCTGGACGTTTATAAGTCGCCATAAGAGTGACTAAAGAACCAAAAGAATGTCCAAGCCCAATCACTTGTTGTTTTGGAAATTGGTGCTCGATATCTGCTATGACTTGATCGACCAAATATCGCCAATCTTTGGTGATCGGATAGCGCTCATCCATACCAATAAGCGGAATCGCCTTCACATCAAATTGCGGTGTAAAGTAGGATAAAAACTTTCGATAACTTGCAGCAGGAATACCATTGGCATGGGTAAAATGGATCGCGCTTTTCATCTAGAACTCATCCAATCAACTGATGATGCCACATCATAAAGAGATCAATACGATTTAAACAGGACTCAATGAGTTTATCTAGATGACCTCAAAGTCAGTTTGCAGATTATTTTTGTGAACCGACCATTGATTGATTCGGTAAAAATGTTGCGCCACAAGTGGTTTTATCTCCAGCAACCACAACACCTCGCCCCTTTACCGTTGTACTTTGATCTGCCGCGATCGCAGCCACAGTCGAATTACATTTCGGGCAATAATGTTTCATGCCATTTAAATGTACTGCAATACCATTAATCACAAATGAAGTTTCACATTCTGAAACCACACCACCGTGTGACGTTTTACTACCTAAGGTAATTAAGGATTTCATATTTTTATTTTCTTCTAACGAACTGCTGAAATTTGAAGCATTTTAACGGAACTGCCCTCAACTCGCTAGCATCGACGTATAAATTTAACCAAGCCAAAACTTTACTTAACTAAAGCATCAAAACACGACATTAAGACAGTTCGTGAACAATCATTTGATTATGATGCTATCGCTATATGTCCGAATACATTTAATCATTTCACTTTCAGGATTCAATCGATATCAATAACGACAGTTTATGTCGCGATGCCGATTATTTTACTAATCAAAGCATGTATATTGGGTCTAGCAATGAGCATGAAGCAAAGCGCCCCATTTTACAATTTCAGTATTTAACTGAACTTCGAATCAGAACAAGGTGTGTTTCTACACCAAGATTAACTTTAGATCGTTCAAAGATTGAAAACATTATTCAAAACCATTTTTAGTAAATATTTAGACTCAATACGTAGCACAACTTCATATAAATAGCGCAGATAAATAAAGCATAACCATTCTATTTTCAGGAGGTTTTATGATTTTAATAAATGACTTTAATTTAACCCAACCGCAAAAAGTCATGGTGTTAGACCATATACTGGATGACACAACGCTGTTAAGAGAAATACTCGCCTTGTGTAAGACTGCAGACCCAGAGCTCATCGTGGCGGAAAGCAAAGAGGCTGATTTAGTTCTACGCTTATTACCTGAAATACATGATTATTGTGGTGCCATTGCCTTAAAACAGCCGCTATGTAATGACATCGACTTTGATTTACTTAGTGTTCATTATGTAACACGCAGCCAAGCAGAACGAAGTACGATCCAAATTCAGTTAGCAAAAAATCATCCTGACTATACAAAGCTTGATGGCATATTTTATATGTTGGATGAAAATGAAGATTTTGATCAAGCTGTAGAATTGCTGAAGAATAGTTACTTTTTTTATGCCGATGTCGACAATTTAGATTAAAAATAAACAATACAAAACTTAGATTTAGCGTAAATCTGTCGTGATTAATTTTACAGTTATAATTTTAGCCATAAAAAAAAGCACCCTAAGGTGCTTTTTTAATATTCTTAGCTTATGGCTTAACCACTACCATAATTTGAATCGCTTCTGGTGTAACTGCCAAACCATCAAGCAGTGTTAAACCTTCTTTTTGCAGTTTTTGTAAACGTACAATTTCATCTTCACGAATACTTGGGTTGAACTGCTTCAAATAAGTCAAACGGTCAATTTCATACTGCCATTTGCTACCGTAGATTTCTTTGGCTTGTTGTTTAAAGCCCGGTAATGCACCACGCGCAATTTCAAGCGCTTGCGTATAACGCTGTTCAATGACATCACGACGCGCCTTAACCACTTGGCGGCAACTGTTACCATCAAGATGATGTAAATAAGGACGTAAAATTTCAGGTGCAATTTTTTGCGATAAATCCTGACCTTTTTCGCTCAGTAATACACGAACCAACTGTTGTGGCAAACTTGACGGCAAATTCAATGCTTTCGGTGCAACAACATCGACTTTAAACCACACTTCCATTAACACAGAACCTTGCGGTAAAGCGGCCGATTTCAATACAGCAACGTTGGTACTACCAAAGCCTTGCGTATTAATCATTTCCATCACACTTTCAGTGAATGGATGCTCAAGTGTTAAATACTGAGCATCTTCACGAATCTGTGCTTGGTCACGATAGAACGTCGCCGTCATGCCTTCTTCGTCCAAAGTCAGACCCTGAACTTGCATTTGATCTGTTGGCTTGATGATCACTGTACCGTTACTTTGTTCATCAAAATCAATGTTTGTAGACGCCATGAAGCGCTTCATAAACATTGGCAACGTAGTATTGTCGTCGTAGTCTTCAAGTGCAGTCACAATTTCTTGTGCCACGATTGGACGGCAAGAGTTGTACTCAAGTAAACGGTCACGACCTTCTTGAAGTTCAGCTTCAAGTGCTTCACGTTGTACACTCACCGCTTCGAGCAAATCTTCAAACTCTTGACCTTTATCTGCTAACAAACAATCTTTCAGATTGACGATAAAGTTTTCTTGTAAGGTTTGCGCAGTCGGCGAGATATTACAGAAAATATTTAATGCTTCGTTATACCAACGGAACATACGCTCTTGAGCAGTACCAACCAGATAAGGCACATGAATTTGAATACGATTTTCTTGACCAATACGGTCTAAACGACCAATACGTTGTTCAAGTACATCTGGGTTTGCAGGCAAGTCAAACAAAACTAAGTCAGATGCAAACTGGAAGTTACGACCTTCAGAACCAATTTCTGAACATAGTAAAATTTGCGCACCGTATAACTCTTCAGCAAAGTAAGCTGCTGCTTGGTCACGCTCTAATAAGCTCATGCCTTCATGGAACATCGCTGTACGAATACCCGCATGCAAACGAAGTACATTTTCTAAAGACTCAACCACTGGACCACTACGTGCAATCAATAACACTTTTTTGTGTTTCAGGTCTGTACGCAGACGTTCCATCAACCACATCACACGTGGGTCGGTTTCCATCCACGAGCCATCAAGCTGCGCTTCTTCAGGCCACATTTGTTCACGTAGCTTGCCATCTTTAGACCAGTTTTCTGGTGCAGGTAATGGCGCAGGCTGACAGTCACGACCTGGGAAGCCTTGAATCGCTTCACGTGTATTACGGAATAAAATACGACCTGTACCATGACGGTCTAATAACTCATGAATAGCACGAAAGCGTTGTTCTGGCTCGTCAGTAATTCGATGACCTAATAGGCTTTCAATCGCTGCCAAATGCCCTTCTTCGAGTGGCAGATCAGACATCAGCACTTCAGCAATTTTAGCTGTTTGGTGATACTGCTCTTCTTCATCCAAGAAACGATCAAGCGAACTAAAACGTTGTGGATCGAGCAGACGTAAACGTGCAAAGTGACTTTCCACACCTAATTGTTCAGGCGTTGCGGTTAGTAACAAGACACCCGGCGTTTTTTCAGCAAGTTCTTCAACAAGGTCATATCGGTCATTGCCGCCTTCTTCTTCTGACCACATTAAATGATGAGCTTCATCGACCACGAGCAAATCAAAACCAGCTTCAAGCGCTTGTTCACGCAAGTCATCATGGTCGATCATCAAATCGACACTGGCAATGATGCATTGTTCTGTTAAGAATGGGTTGAGGTCTGGATCGTGCTCTTTAATCGATGCTGTACGTGTCAGATCAAATAATGAGAACTCAAGATTGAAACGACGACGCATTTCAATCATCCATTGATATTGCAATGAATCAGGTACTAAGACCAAGATACGTTCTGAACGACCCGTTTTGAGTTGCTGATGAATAATCAGACCTGCTTCGATGGTTTTACCTAGACCCACTTCATCAGCAAGTAATACACGTGGAGCAAAACGTTTACCCACTTCATGCGCAATATACAGTTGGTGTGGAATGAGACCCACACGTGAACCTACCAAGCCACGTAGAGGGCTAGACTTCATATTGGCTTGAAGAAGCAGTGCTTCGATACGCAGGTCATACCATTCTTTATAGTCCACTTGGCTTGCAAGCAAACGATCTAATGGTTTTGCTAACTGAATACTTGCACCAATACGTGTTTCATTCAGTGCTTTACGCTCTTCTGTGCCATCGGCAAGTTTACGTACCGCGTTATAACGAACCACACCACCACGGTCTTCAAGAGATTCAACAATCCAAATTTGACCTTCTTGGTCTTGGACTTCGTCATTTACATTGAAAACAATACGAGATAAAGGTGCATTGTGACGGGCATAGACACGAGTTTCATCACTTTTTGGGAATAAAATGCTGACCGATCGCTCATCAACATCAATAAGAACACCTAAACCCAGTTCCGTTTCTGTATCTGATAACCAACGTTGACCAATAGCAAACTGCTGCAATTTTTCCACCTTTTTCTCAAGTTCGGTCTGAAAATATTATGCTCAAACTGTGAACGTTATTTGAGCAAAAATCTAGACCATAAAGCAATATATTTTGACATAAAGCCCACTAAATAGTGAGCAGAATTCTTAGGGATTTAAATGATTTTCCTAAAATGGGACAGGACAGTGAAATTCCACTGTTTGCTCTGTTTCAGGATGGTTAAAACTTAAACGCTCAGCATGTAAACATAAGCGCGGCATCAGCTTCTGTTGCTCAGGTGTTGCATACAAAGTATCACCAACAATAGGATGACCTAAATATTGCATATGAACACGAAGCTGATGTGATCGACCGGTAATAGGAGTTAAAACTACACGTGTTACGGCTTGCCCCTGAATCTCAAAATGTTCAGTGGCTTTCCAATGCGTAAGCGCAGGCTTATTGTGTGCAGGATCGGCAATATGCAGTGGCGGATGTTCTGGGTCATATATGACCGGTACATCGACAGTACCTTCACCTTCAAGCGTACCCGCAACCAATGCCTGATATGTTTTTGAAGTTTGACGTTCTTGGAACTGGCGTGAAATTCGATTTTGCCCTTGACGGGTTAATGCAAAAACCAAAATACCTGAGGTATCTCGATCCAAACGATGGATGAGCAAGGTATTCGGTTCAATTTTTAATAATCGATTGATAACACAGTCTTGTAAATCTGCTGTTTTTCCCGGAACTGTGAGTAAACCTGCTGGTTTATGGATCACCATAAAGTCAGTGTCACGATGTATCAGGTGTTCGGTTAGAAAATTACTCAAAGTTCAATCCAGTTCTGATCTCGAAAAACAAGGCGGCAATAATAAAAAGCTTAGCCAACAATTACAATGCACAAAGGTATATTTCCCGACGTATTTTCCGATTTAGAACAAAAATAATTCCAATTAGCTTTGTTTAGTCTGTACTGAGCAATTTTTCTAGCAATGCTTTTAAACTTGCATCATCTAAAAAGTCTTCATAACGGATGTTAGCACCATTGGCACGCCACAACCCAATTAAGCTGACCATGGCAATGGAATCGAGCCCATAACTACGTAAATCGATTAAGGGATCTATTTCCAATGCGTCCATATCTAGCTGCTCTGCAATAGCCAATAATATGCCTTTGGCTGACAAAACGAATTCAGTTGGTGCTGACAGATTCCAAAGTCGCATCAAATTATAACTACTCATGTGATGAATACCTTGGCCTGACATGGAGTCCACCCACTGAATATGCTGTTCCTGATTATTTAGCACAATTGCGTCATCAACAATACAGATTTGCTCTGTTACGCTGTATAGATGCGGCAAGATCTGTTTCAGCATAGGCGTGATTTGCCCTGCAAAGATGAGCTGCGGGTGTGTTGTTGCATATTCACCAAGCTGCTGCATGCCTTGAAGTAAATCATCACCATATAAATCGACAACGGGAATCTCTAAGGCTTTGGCTTTATTGGTCAATTGGATCAAATTTTCCATCAACTGCGTATCTTGTATGCCCTGCTGCAAGCGTAAATTTTGTAGGCCAACCAGCACCAATACCGACTGTGTTGATGACAGCTGCCATTTCGCTTGAGATGGTGCAAATTGGATTTTTTTGGGCATGGGATAAAGCATACAGACTCGGTACATAACTCAAGTTGGAACAATTGATATGCTAACGCAGAATCATATCTGAAAGTGACTTTCGGCTACTGATAATTTACTTTTTGGTCAACTTTAAACTTATAGATTTTTTTAATTCTATTAAGTTTATTAGATAAACCTAAGTTTTGGTTTTATTCAAATTCGGATAAAAAATAATCTTGTAAATATTCAAGTGATTTACCCTCATACAGCAAAGAAAAATCACCATCGTGCTCTTCTAAACTTGAGCTGCCATCAATAACACCTAATACATTACTAATTGAATCAATCATTACTTGTCGTAAGATTGAGAAAAAAATTCTCTTATGTTCGTCTGGCAAAGTATTAAAAAAAACTTATTGCTTCAATAAAATAAGGATCTTTTATTTCTGATGGTGAGCGGTCTGTGAACAATCCTTTATAAATTTCTAGGTTTTCGTTAATAATTCCTTTTTTGAGCAGATGAGCTAATTCTTTTGAGTCCATACCTTTCCCTTTATTTTAGTTTCGTATAACAGCCATTTTGTTAAATAGAGGGTATCAGTAAAGGGTTAACCTCTTCAAAAATATTTTGTTCAGGCATTTTTTGGGAGAAATAACCTTCAAATACTAATTAAACTCTTTCTCTCAGTTCATAAAGTTTGTGACGTTTTAATTTTTTGATTTTAAAGCAATCATTCTTATCCAAATGATAGCTAATTTTGCCCATAATTATGCTAAAAATTCTAAATATTTCCCAATGCAATTTTTCAGATGAGTTTTTTTCAAGTTCATAAATACTGCACTCTAAAAGCCGATATTCCTCAATATCCCATAATTGTTCTTCATGGAGTTTTCCTAAAAATGAATCATCATCAAACAAGTCATTGTGGGAAAATTACGTAGGATAGTTTTTTTGCATCCATAAGGATTATTCTTTAAATAACTTAAAATTAACATAATACACGTTATATGAACAGCCAAATTCATGGAATTTTCAATCATCTGTTAACGTAAATCTCTTATACAAAATCTAGCCTATGATTAATCATTTTTTGATATTTTTTTCACTTTAATATAGGCACAGATGCAAAGTAAAACTCCTGAGAATATCCAAACATAAGCACCGACGAGAACAGGTTCACCTTTTTTACCATCTATAAATAAAATGGTGGCAAGACCATAACACATCATTGCTAAAGTTATACAGCTCCAACGAAATGATTTAGGATCATTATCATTTAATAAAAAATATGTAAAAACGAGGGATAGATTTTCCCAAATTGGAAAAACTAAAATAATGGGAAAGATCAAAAATTGTAAAAAAAATGAATATACAAAAAGTTCATATCCTTTCATGCCATCGAATACAGGAAGAAACCATGAGATGATCAGAATTAAAATTGCCATTAATGAAAAAAAAATCGACAATTTTTTCTTTAAAAAAAAATTTCATCATGAATACTTTATAAGTAATTAATCGCAGTTTACATCAAATGTTTCGCTGATATACAGAACATAAAAAAGCCCAACATCCTGTCGGGCTTTTTCGTATTGGTTCGCTTGGCATAACTCCTGTCGTTCCGCCGATCCTTGTGCGATTATTTATTTTTATTCTGCGGAACGTCCTGTTCTCTTATGACTTCATAATATTGAATACAAGAGATTGTGAATATCCGCAAAATTCCTAAAGTCATGTGTGCTCAGGGGTACAAAATTGGTAGATTTTTACTCCAAGAGTTGTCCGCAGAAATTGTGGATAATTTAATTAAGCGCTGGCTTGATAACGCAGAGAAAAACGACAATTTGATCCGATATTGATCAAATTAATTAGCAAGATGTATCAAAATTTCTCAAAAAGAAATCGACTTATTTCCAAGTCGGTTTCTTGTTGTTTTTTATGGGAGTGAATTTTTTAATTGTATGAAAAAACAGGATATTTTTAAAATATTTTCGTATAACCGCTATTATGTTAAATGAACTAAAAATTAGAAGAAATTTCTTTAAATGTAGTGCAGAGTCCGTAGCTGAGGTCTATAAAAAAGGTGATTCAGGTGCAACAAGAAAGGAAATTTTAAAACAAACTGGTAAAATTAATGGAGGTTTATTTGGCGCAAGAATTCGAGGGAGTGTTGGAACTATCATCGGAGGTGTTGCAATTGGTACTGTTGGTGGAACTGTCGGTCTCCATGTTGTAGCTGTTGTTGGTGTTATAGCTGTAGGTTCGACTCTTCTTGGAGGGTATGTTGCTGGTGTAATAGGTCAAGCAATTGTAGAATATGGATATGAAAGATTAAAATGAATACAAAAGATTTAATAGTTATTTTACTTATATTAAGTATTATTCTGTGGGCTGCATTTCATCAAATGGCATCTAAATATATAAATAATAATGATTTTTTTAAAAAAATACATAATGGAAGCGTTTATAAAATTAAATCTATGGATGTGGCTAATATCGAATTAGTTATAACAATGGTTACATTTATTAATTTTATAAATTATTTTTCTGAAAAATCTTTAGAGAATTTTTTCAAGAAAAGAGAATTTTTAATATTTAATAATGTAAATTTAGAAACAAGTATTAATATTATTAATAACCATAAAAAATTATGGTTTTACATAAAGGTTTCATTGTTTTTCATGGTGTTAATTATCTTTTTTACGATTTTATTTTGGATTTATTAGGAATAGATTTAAATCAGCTACTTATGTATTTGTGCAACAAAGTCTATAACAGCCATCATGCTGAGTTAAGCTAAGACGCACTTTAAACAAGAGCTTTAATTTTTATAAATTTTTCGAAATGATCTAATTTATGTTGCAATTCCACCAACTAGCCGCTTTCATTAAGAGCTTAGGATTATCACTTTTATTCTTGAAAAAAGCCTAGAAAGATAAATCAACGTTATCCACTTTTTCTCAATTTTCTCATTACATCCATGAATAAATATTCCTCTTAACTCTTTTCTTATAGTTTTAACTTTCTCTAAAATTAACATAATACACCTTATACGAAATGCTTTAAATTTTATCATAAGCATCAATATCTTAATCAAAGCCGCTCCAGTAAACAGGGCACTGGAATGGCTTTTTTGTGATTAATCACGTTCAACGTATCATTAGCTATAAAACTGACATATACTACTAAAGTTAAGCTTACAAATTTCTGAAGAAATTTTATACCTGAGATAAAAACTTCTCAATCGCCACTTGTGCAATTTCTGCATCTTGAAATGACTTTACCCCAGACACGCCCATTGCACCCACCAATTGCCCTTCATACAAAATCGGCTCACCACCTTCCAACATTCCCGAAAAGGTATCCATAGTCAAAAACCCCATCTGGCCGCCTTTAATAATGTCTTCAAATAATTTTGAAGGACGGCGACTAATCGCAGAACATTTGGCTTTTTCTAAGCATAGATTTGCTGTCATTGGTGATGCACCATCCATACGCTTCATTGCCAACAAATTACCTGTTTCATCCATTACCGCAATGCTGACATTAAAGCCATTTTCTACAGCATAAGCATGTGCTGTGTTTAGTAAAAATTCTGCATCTGCCAAAGTTAAATAATGCTTGGTTTTCATTTAAAAATCCTTTTCTTAAAAAACTGAACTTAAAACAACAAAAAAAGCCCACAGCAGGCTGCGGGCTTTATTCTAAAGCAGAATTTACCGATTTAAATGAAAATTACTTCATTTTGGCAAAAACTTCTTTCGCCATTTCAATGGTAAATGCAATATCTTCATCGCTATGTGCGCTTGAGAAGAAACCGGCTTCAAATGCAGACGGTGCAAGGTTAACTCCACGTTTCAGCATGCCATGGAAGAAAGTGCGGAACGCATCTACATCACATTTCAAAATTGAATCAAAACCTGTGATTTCAGTTTGATCTGTAAAGTAAATACCAAACATACCACCTACTTGCTGAGTAAAGAACGGAATGCCCGCTTCGTCTGCAGCAGCTTGTAAGCCTGCAAGCAAACCTGATAATTTTTCAGTCAAAGTTTCATAGAAGCCCGGCTGACGCAAATGTTTAAACATCTCAATACCGGCACGCATAGCCAATGGGTTACCAGACAATGTACCTGCTTGATAAACCTTGCCAAGAGGTGCAATGCATTCCATCACTTCACGCTTGCCGCCAAATGCACCCACAGGCAGGCCAGCACCAATAATCTTGCCTAAAGTGGTCAAGTCAGGCGTTACACCGTAATGCGCTTGCGCACCGCCAAGACCGACACGGAAACCTGTCATTACTTCGTCAATGATGAAGACAGAACCATGTTCATCACATACATCGCGAATGGCTTGTAAGAAACCGTCAATTGGTTTCACCAAATTCATGTTGCCTGCAACTGGCTCGACAATTACACCAGCAATTTCTGAACCGAACTTTGCAAAGCATTCTTTCAGCATGGGAATATCGTTATATGGCAGGGTTAAAGTGTGTTTGGCAAAATCAGCAGGTACACCGGCCGAAGTTGCTTCGCCTTCACCTTTAGTTAAAAGACCAGAACCTGCTTTCACTAAAAGTGAGTCTGAGTGACCATGGTAGCAGCCTTCAAATTTTACAATCTTGTCACGCCCCGTATAACCACGAGCTAAACGGATAGCAGTCATCGTTGCTTCAGTCCCTGAGTTGGTCATACGAACCAATTCAATAGACGGCATAATTTCGCAAATAATATCCGCCAAAGTTGTTTCATGAACGGTTGGCGCACCAAAACTCAAACCATCAACAGCCGCGTCTTGAACTGCTTTGATAATGTCGGGCTGCGCATGACCTAAAATCATTGGGCCCCAAGAACCGACATAGTCGACATAGCGCTTGCCGTCTACGTCATAGAGATATGCGCCTTGCGCTTTTTCAATAAATACCGGAGTTCCACCTACACCATTAAATGCGCGTACAGGAGAGTTTACGCCGCCAGGAATATGCTTGCTGGCTTGTTTAAATAATTGTTCTTGCTTAGCAGATAAGCTCATAAAAATTCTCTACTTATTCAATCTAAAAAATAAAATTAAGCTTGTTCAGCAAAAAGCTCAGACCATTCATAAACACGACTGCTAACAGCAGACATTGAACGACCTAATACATCACTAATCACAGCACAAAGATCAGCACCTGCTTCAATGACTTCTGCTGAATTTTCTACAGTTAAACCACCAATTGCACAAATAGGTACATTTAGTTTCGCTTTGGCTTGTTTTAGCGTTTCTAAGCCAATATTGCCTGCTTCAGGCTTAGTTTCAGTTGCAAAAATGGCACCAAAAGCCACATAGTTTGCACCGTCTGCAATTGCCTGCTCAGCCAGTTCTAAAGAGTTATTGCAGCTTCGACCGATCAAAACATTTCTAGGTAAGCGTGCTACAGCTTCAACAATTGAACCGTCATCTTGCCCTAAATGGACACCCACACCATATTGAACTGCAGTTTCGAGATCATCATTAATGACAAAAGGCACTTTGTACTGATTACACATATTTTTCATGTATTCAATTTCATAAGCCTGATCTTCCTTTGCCACTTTTTTACGACGATATTGCAAAACAGCAACTTCATAAGTTGCCATCGCGCCTTCAAGCTTGGCTAAAAGCAATTCGATAGGATCATCATTGGTAATGAGGTATAAACCACGCATAGTTCAATCACAACTTAAAACTTTTGAATATTATAACGATTAGGTCTGTGAAATGTTGCTTGGGGCATAAAATTTTAATGCTTTGCTGCTGAGAAAGTTATATTCCTTTTCACAGGACTACTTATATAAATGTTTAATTAAATTTTCTGTAGAAAATGGCAAAAAATACCTATTTTCAGGTATAGAACAAAACTGATACAAATTATTTAATAGTGCACCAGAAGAACTCAAAACTCAGCGCATAAAAACACAACACTTTTATAAAAATAAAAATGTGTAACCTATTAGACTTTTTGGTGCTTGGTAAGAAACGTTTTGGGGAGCGTTCAGAGCATCAAAAAGTCTAGCCTATTTTATAAAAGTTTTTATTGTAATATTTTTCAAATAATAGACTTTTCTAAAGCCATAAAAAAAGCCTAGAGAAGGTCACTCTAGGCTCGGAAAACTGGGGTTTATCAACTATTCATGTTTTATATAAGAAGTAAATAAACAATATGATTATTATTAGACTAATCACTCTAATTTTGCAAGTCATTTACTCAAAATAATCACACCCATATCCATAAAAATTAAGCATTTGATTAATAAACAATTAACTATCAATCTTATCTAAATTGCGGTCTTGTAAGCTTAAGTTCCCCTTCACAATATCAGACAGCATGCGCCAATCGGAAATAAAACTGTACAAAGGTTGCTTAAAACTAGCTGGCTTATTTTTTTCAAAGAAAAAATGTCCGACCCATGCACAGGCATAGCCTGAAACCAGGCCATAAGCAAAATACTTCGGTTGTCTTTTTAAAATTGCTTTTGCAAAGAAATAGAGTCCTATACTGCTGCCTGTGGCATGTAAACGTCGGCTCATGATATTTCGATGTTCAGTCAAATAAAATCGATAAAATTGCGAGTAGTCACGAATAGGTAACTGAAATTCGGGCTTTAAATCTCGATTAAACTCGGGTTGTACTTGTGAATTCATTTTGTGCTCATCCTGAACTTATTTTTAATCAACATAGCTCAAAACTCGCCCACTTTAAAGGCGTAAAATTTTATTTTGTTCCAATGAAAATTGAACTATTGCGAATTATACAATTGATGGAAAATCCATTTTTAAAACTTTTCTTTGGCCAAAATCAGCGCTTTCAAATCAGTCAAGTCTTACTTCTCAACTGTTTTTCGCTACAATCGAAACGCGTTTAGCTCATAGAAAATTTACGTACGATTTAGTTTTTCATTTTTATAAAAATTTAGAGATCGCTTCATGCCAAATTATGAAGTTGTAACATCAGGACAGAAAACCATGGTTGAAGTTGAATTAAAGTTCCAGATTCCAGAAGCACGTCGAACTGCATTATTAAAAGCACTCGATCCAAAAAAATCGGAACAAATTCAACTTAAAGCTAAATATTTTGATACCCCAGATCGAAAAATGGCACAGCAGCATGCCGCTTTGCGTCAACGTTTAGAAGGAACGCGCTGGATTCAAACCCTGAAAGCTGCAGGTAAAAGTCACATTGAACGGTTTGAACATAACTTAGATTTGGGCGAGCATGAACAAGCCCCTGCCCTAGATTTATCGGTCTATGCCAATGAAGCTGAAGTTCAATCGGTTTTAAAAACCACTTTAGGCGATCAGCAGGATTCGTTACAACTTCAGTTTGAAACAGATATTCTCAGAACTTATCGCGTCATAGAGTTTGAAGATGCCAAGATCGAAGTTTGCTTAGATGTCGGCTGTATCCGCAGCAACAGCACAGAAACAGAAGTTCATGAAGTTGAATTTGAGCTTAAAAGTGGCTCTATTCAATCACTCCTTGCCTTTAGTTTTGAATGGGTTAAAAAGTACCATTTATGGTTAGATGTTCGCAGTAAAGCGGAAATCGGGAATTTGCTGGCGTTTAATCAAACTGTGAGTCCAGCAGTTGAGGCTAAAGAATTTCAACTCAGTAAAAAAGATACTGCCGCAAAAAACTTACGACTTTTAATTGCACAGGAAATGCAGCACCTTCTGCCTAATATTGCCGCAATTTCTGCAGGCGTTGCTCAGGCAGAGCACATTACACAAGCTCAGAAAGCACTCCATCATCTACAATTAACCATTTCGCTGTTTAAAGATTGGAACAGTGATATCGTTGAAAAATGGGCATTGCAATTAGGCGCATTTAAACAGCAGTTTGAACAATTACATCATTTTGAGCACATGCAAAATACTTTGGGAGGCTTTTTACAAAACCCAACGACTTCAGAAAATTTAACTAAAGATATTTTGTATTGCAAAGAGAAGTTAGGCAATTTGGTTAAATCGACTCAAAATGTACATCATTATCTTGAGCTTTTAATGTTTAGTTTGAAAGTCGATGATGCGCCGCAGCAACATGATTTTAAATGGTATGCTCAAACAACCCTGCAAAACCAATATAAAGCCCTCCAAGAGGCTTTAAATGATGCCGACATTAACAATTTTGAAAGCTTAGACGTACTTTCTCAACGCATACAAGAGCTTAAATTTAGCTTTCCAATTTTGACGTCGATTTACGATGTAAAAAACTTGCAGAAATATAGTAAAGCGCTCAATGATGCACAAGTCGCGGCTCAGGAATATCAAGTCCTTTCCTCTTCTGCACAATATATTCAGCAAACAGAGCTGGAAGCTAGTGATTGGTTTGTTCTCGGTTGGTTGACTGCAAAGCAAGAAGTTTATGCAGATAAACTTTTAGAAGCGACAGAACAATTCCTTGTCAGCCGAAAACTCATTAAATAAAACCTAAGGGAGATTGAATGAGTCTCCCTTTTTATTTGCGTCCCACATTATTATATAGATATTCATTTATTGGACATTCAGATTCGAATTCGGCTATTTTCAATTCATCACTTCCTTAGTTTGACTCAGTTACATTGAAATATTTTGAGAAGCTATTATTTTTGTTTTTTGAGTAAAAACTTTTAAAATAAGCTATCTGAAAAATTAGATTCAGGGTGGTTTTATGTTGAATAGTCACATACCTGTAATTCATCCCCTATTTTCATTTTCACTTATTTTTATCTTTTTCCCATTACTAAGTGCTTGTAGTGAACAACATAAGCCTGTGCAAAGCACCGAATTAAGGCGCACGGCATCCTTACAAGTAGAAAAGCCGCTTTCTCCAACTCAAAACTTTGATCAGACACGACGAACCTTTAAAGTCTTGCGCAATAATAATGAGGACTATGGTGATGAGTCTTACCAAATCAAAACCAATGCTGGCACACTGAGTATTTACAGTATGAACTTGAATCCGCAACAAGGTCAGTTACTATCTAGCGTCAAGTCCGGAGAATGTCTAACTCTATCGAGTCAAAGCGATAATTTAATTGCGGTTGATGGTTATATCAGTGTAATGGAATTAGGCGACATCAAAATTCACCCCTGCAAATAAACTTCAGCATAGTATTTGCATATCAGTCATTCAAAAAAAACTAAAAAATTGCCTTAAGGCTACGCTGCTATTGGGGGTTTAATTCATGATCCATACTGATTGGGCCTTGTGCTAATAATCCCCATGATTTCATCGCATTACTCACCATACGCTGTAATTGCGTCAAGGCCATACCATCACGTGCTTGTATGGTCATCCCTTGCAATAAGGTCATATAAAAATCAGTCAATTGCTCTGCATGAGCCAAACTTTCAATTTCCGAATTTTGCACGCCTATAGCGAGCCGATCCATAATTTTTGTTTTAGTATAGGCACGACGTTGTTTGAGCTGTTCTTGTACGGTTTGGTTTTGCTGTGAACAATTCATTGTTGCCACCACCACCATACAACCTTTAGGTTTATTGGCTTGTACCAAATGCTGAATACTGTCATATAGGTACAATTCCATCGCAATTTTAGCCGTTTGACCTGCTTGTAGAATTTTTTCTGTAGGCTGAACTTCGTGTTCACTATAGTATTCAATACATTTTTCAAAGAGCGCGGCTTTATCGCCAAATGTGCCATATAAGCTAGGTGCTGTGATATTCAAAGCTTGAGTCAAATTACTGATGGATGTCCCTTCATAGCCAAATTGCCAAAACAACATCATGGCTTTTTCCAAAGCTTGCTGTTCATTAAAACATTTAGGACGTCCACGCTTCTTGACCGAATCGGCTGAATTAGCGTGCTGATTTTCTTGCTTTGAATCATTCATCATAAGCTAACATTTATATTTTATAACGTTCACTAATAAAATAATTGGCGCTCACAATTTAATCAAATAGTTTATTTTTATAACAGTCACTATTAAATTAAATAATTAAGGTGTAACGCTATGAATACGCATGCTACAGCTTTAAAACAAGATGAACAGTTGACGCAGCAGCCTGATGAGTCTTCCCCCCAATCAAGGGAATTGGTTTGCAATCCTCACTGTTGCTATTACAGCTTTCGCACTTGTCACCAGTGAGTTTTTACCCATTGGCGTGTTAAATGCCATCGTTCAGGATTTAAAAATTAGTGTAGGTACCGCAGGTTGGGTGATTACCCTCCCTGGCATTATGGGTGCGATCGCAGCGCCCCTGCTTTCTGTTGCTGTAAAGCAACTTGACCGTCGTATCTTAATGATTGCTTTAACCGTGATTATGGTCATTTCTAATTTTATAACTGGCTTCGCAGAAAGCTTTGCACTGTTGTTGTTTAGCCGTTTTCTACTGGGTATTGCTATCGGTGGATTTTGGGCAACAGCCATAGCTTTGAGTGGACGTGTCGCACCCAGTCATCTCGCCATAGCCAAAGCCACTGCAATCGTCATGGCGGGCGTCACTTTAGCGACGGTATTAGGTGTTCCATTAGGTACATGGCTGAGTGACTGGTTAGGTTGGCGTAGTGCGTTTCAAATCATTGCAGCGATTGGCATCGTCATTTTAGTTTTAGAAATCAAATTTCTCCCAAAACTTCCACCCACTTCGGCTATTCGATTTAGTGATTTACCTGCACTGATTCAACATGATAAAGCACGTAAAGGCCTGATTATTATTTTATTAATTGGTTTTGCTCATTTTTCTTCTTATAGCTATCTCGCCCCATTTTTTAAGAATCATGCAGGCTTTGATGCGACCACCATCAGTTCATTATTATTGATCTACGGTATAGCCGGTTTCTTTGGTAATTTATTTGCGGGTTATAGCAGTAACATCAATATCCGCTATACCCTTGCTTTTGTTGCCTTCAGTTTTATCGTGGTATTTTTTAGCTTTCCACACTTTGCAGTTCATTTATTCGGTGCATATCTTTTAACCGCATTATGGGGATTCACCTTTGGGGCATTTCCTACTACGGCCAATATCTGGATGTTTGTACATGCCCCTGAAGCTGTTGAAAAAGGCATGCCGCTGTATATTGGTATTTTCCAACTCATGATTGCGTGTGGTTCACTGTTTGGCGGCTATATTGTCGATCATTTTAATGCCAATACCTTATTGTATTCGGTGATGATCTTTGTCGCATTTGCCATAGTGGCTATATTCACTTTAGGGCGTGGATTAAATAATCCGAAGCTTCCTTGTACAGCGAACTAAGTCCACGCTCTAAGTGATATCGTCAATACATTTGATTAACGATATTTCCCAAAGATTTTCCACGTATTGTTATCGGCTAAAGGGTCGCTATAGCTATCACTACGGGCTTTACGTGGTTTGTCACGGGCATCCACCAATTTAAAGTCGTTTTCGACACTGAGAACAATGCCATTCACATAAAAACGGGTACGGGTGTATTCACTTTGTCCATGTTGAAATACATAGGTTCTGAGGTCAATAAATTCACGGTGTGCGACCAAAGCTGCCGTATCATCGCTGTCTAGCCATAGTCGCATCGCTTGAATTTGATCTGCTTCAAATTGCCCACATTTTTCAACTAAGCTGGCAATACCACGAAAGGTTTTAGATTCTTTCGCACGTGTTTTGTTGATTCGAATACGATCCACGTGAAAATAAAAAAGCGGCAGATTCAAATGACTCGGCAAATGGACTGCATCGAGGACTTCATCTTCCATAAAGGGCTGAAATAAGTCCTGAGCACGTTCAATTAAGCCAGTCCACTGCGCATAATATTCGGCTACTTCAGATTGTGTACCATAATAAATGGGCAGCCCTTCTACATTGGCTAAGGTTGAGGGCGGCCAAACATTTTGTCGAAGTAATGCAATATCACTTTTCAGACTTTGCACTGCGATTGCATCTTGCATGGGGTATTCCACTTTACTTAGGCTATTTTTTTAGATTAAGTCAAAGGTTTAGTTTCTGCAAGGCTTTGCCTATAATACTGCATTAGATTTTTATGCTAGGACACATTCATGGTTCAAAAGATTGAAGCTACTGATGTAACCGAAGAAGAAGCGTTGAATGCAGCTTTCTTTGAACGTGCGGATGAATTTATTAAACAAGCCAATGAATTTTGTCGTGTTGAAAAAGGTTCTCAAGTCAAACCTGCAGAAATGCGCGGTCAAGTGAGTGCTGCCATGTTATTTGGTACTGCTCGCTTTAATACTTGGGTTGCTGCAAATGGCTTCAAAGATGGCAAAGAAATGCGTGATGCCAAAGATCAAGTGATGTCTTATATTCTTCAACAATTTCAAATGATGCTTGAAGATAATTATGATGAATATTGCGAACAGTTTGAAAACTATCTTCGCTTCCGTCATAACGAAGAATTCCATGCAAATAAGCATGATCACGACCACGATCATCAGCATTAATCAAAAGCCCTTCGGGGCTTTTTTTATACAACTTCTCTTTCACAAAGCTTTGATTTAATATTTAGTCATAACGTTGTATTTTCATCATTCATGCTATTTTCAGTGCCTCGCGTATTCGAAAATACAATGAAATACGCAAGAAATGGACATGGTTTTAAGGACAAGGATAGCAATGCAGACGCTCGATTTTGCCATCGTGGATTCACATATACATCAATGGGATCCATACAATACCCCACATGCCGCTTCACTTGCCGTGAAATTATTGGGTAAACATCCCTACTTGCTCGACAAAATGATGCGCTTAGTTAAGCCGCAAGAGTTAATTGACACAGTTGGTTTGACCAAACATGTGACGACACCGTATTTGCCTGAAAATTATAAGCAAGATGCAGGACATTATCAGGTCGATCAAATCGTACATGTAGAAGCGAGCTGGCATGACCATAAAGGTAAAGGGGTAGTTGGTGAAACCAAGTTCATTGAATCCTTAGACTTTAACGCTCAAAAAATTAAACTTGGCGCCATAGTCGGCACTGCAGACCCATGTGACAGTAGTTTTAAGAAAATTCTTAAAATGCATAAACAAGCCTCCCCACATTTTCGTGGCATACGAAAAATGGCAGCTGTACATGAAGACCCAAAAGTTCATGCATGGACCAATGAGCCCCATCTCTATACCAATAAAAAATTTATGAAAGGTTTTGAAGCTCTTGCTCAAATGAATTTAAGTTTTGATGCATGGGTTTATTCAGACCAAATTCGTGATTTAACCGCTTTAGCACGTGCTTTCCCTGAAACATCTATCGTTCTGGATCATTTTGGGACACCTGTCGGTGCCTTTGGACCTGTCGGCTCACATACAGGCTTAACCCAAACTTCACGTGACAATATCTTGTTTCGTTGGAAAGATGATTTAGCTGAACTAGCAAGTTGCCCAAATGTTTATACCAAAATGTCTGGATTATTCATGCCGGTGCTGGGTCATCAGTTTCATAAAGAACAACGCCTTGCATCCAAACAAGAGATTTTCGATTGCGCCTTTCCGCTTATTTCTCATGCTCTACAATGCTTTGGGAAATACCGTGTGATGTTTGGCTCTAACTTCCCGATGGATAGTGTGAGTGCATCCTTGGTGAATATTATTGACGCCTTTTCAGATGCGGTCGCGAGTTATGATCATGATGCACTGACTTTAGTCTTCCAACAAAATGCCCGTCAGTTCTACCGCCTATAAGTTCGTTAAGATAATCTTGCAATCAAGTCATACAATGCTGCTCAAAAAAAATCCTCCAGATGGAGGATTTTTTTATTAAGTTTATTTTTGAGTAGATTTTACAGCTTGACCATATTGGTCGGCCATCACCTCAACCAAACGCTCAGGTTGAATATATTTTTTGATGACAGCATTAACATCCGCTTTGGTCAAACTAGCAATGCGTTGATCACGCTTTTCACGATAGTTTAAATCACGACCTTTTTCTAACTGTGGAATCAACATGCTATGAATGCGACGGTCATCTTCAAGTGCAGTTAAACGCTTTTTCAAAATACTGGCTTTGGCTGCTTCTACTTCCTGTTCCGTCACGCCATTTTTCAATAAGTCTTGCAACACTTTATGAACAGACTGAGAAACTTGTGCTGATTTACCCGCAGTGTAGTTTGCATCAATACTCAGTACACCTGAATTCACCCATTCATCAAAATTAATGTCTGCACTAAAACCATAAACCAGTGCATTCTTTTCACGTAACTCTTGAGCTAGACGTGAAGACAACTGTGAATCGCCGAGTATGTGGCGTAATACTTGTAACGCAGGAGAATCGGTATGCTCTACACCTACAGGTAGAGTCATAATGGCTTGGTAACTACCAAACTCACGCTGTTCAGACAATGCATGCACTTTCTGTGCAGGATACGCTGTAAATGTAGACTCTAAGCGTTGATATGGCTCGCTGGTTTTCCAATCTGCAAATTCTTTTTTCAGAATTTTTTCTATTTGCTTGGTATCAAAATCACCTGTTACCGCAATTTGTGCATGCTGTGTTTTAAAGAATTTTTGATGTAACTGCTGCACTTGATCACGTGTAGCTGACTCAATTTGTTTTTTCGCAAGTTCAGGTTCGAAGTGATAACGAATATCCCCCGGCTGATAGATCTCAACAATACGCGACAGAGTCATTGCTGCAACGGTATCAGGCTCTGTATAAGGTCGATCCAAACTCGACAAACTTTGCGCTTTGATTAAATCAAATTGTGACTGTTCAAATGCTGGCGCTTTAATAACATCAATGACATATTGCAAAAATTCAGCAAACTTTTCTTTACGTGCAACCACTTGAATTATGAGGCCATTATCATTTGCACTGACCGTTGCACCACCACCAACATCAATAATTTTATCGGCAATTTGCTGTAAACTTTGATCTTTAGATGCACGGAACATGAGATAAGCTGTCAAATCTAGCAACTCACCTTTATTCATTAAGCTTTGCGCTGTACCAAAATCCAATGCAATCGTAGCATAGGTCTTGTCGTCACGGGTTTTAGTTGGAAACAACGCATACTGAATGCCGTTTTTAAATTTAGCGCGCTGAATCTGCTTTTCTTTCTGATTTAAATATTGCTTAGACTCTGCAACATATTGCTTCACTTCAGCACGATAAACACTCGCATCTTTCAATGGCTCTTCTGCAAGCGCTTGCTGATCTAAAGTTTCAGCAGGTTTTGACGCAGCCTGTTGCTGTGCTTTCTTCTGGTCTGCAGGTGTCGGTAGAATATTTCCTGTGACACGGTATTCGGGCTTTAGAAAATCCTTATACACTTGATTCACGTCGCTTACACTCAGCTTTTGTACTTTATCTAAGTCTCGGAAATATTGAGACCAGTCCCCGTTATAAGCCACAGTATAAGAACTAAGACGCTCGCCAAGTGCTGTTGCGCTATTTTTGACATTGTCAGCCATATTTCGAGTCAGGCTTTTAACACGGTTTAGCTCGACGTCATTAAAGGCTTTGTTCTGCTCCACACCTTGTGCAAGACTGGTTGCCACTTTGTTTGCATCATGACTTGGGCCATATATCGCCCCCATAAACACCAAATTAAAATCTTTATCTAACCATGTGGTGGATTGAACTGCGGTTGCTGTCCCTGTTTCTACCATGGTTTGATACAAATGCCCACTCGGCTGTAAGGTATACAAGGTTGGAGATATCGCCAAAGCAGTTTTAATCGGTTCAACTGCACCATTTATATAAATATTAAATTTTCCAAAGTCACTACCCTTATGAACAGTAAATTCGCGTTGCTTTAATTTCGTTCCATCTAATTTAGGGACTTTGGCCTGTTCAGGAATTTGACGTGCGGCAATTGGGCTAAATTGTTGATCAATTTGTTTTAATACAGCCGCTTTATCAAACTTACCAGAAATCACCATCACTGCATTATTTGGCGCATACCAACGGCGATAGAACTGGTTTAATTCGTTCATATTGATCGATTGAAGTTCTTTCAAATCACCAATCGGTAAACGACCTAAAGATTGATTGCCATAGGCTTCTTTTAAAACTTGGTCGATTAACACTGAAAATGGCTGATCTAAACGAATTTCACGTTCACGCTTAACGATATCAATTTCTGTCGGTACAAATTTTTCCTGAAGTACCAATTTGTCCATCCGTTCTGCTTCCAAATGCAAAACTTGATCGATTGAACTTTGTTCAGGACGAATCACATTGGTGTATTTCGTTGAATAATAATCCGTACTGGCATTGGTCATCAGCGTGAATTGGTCTAAGCGACGCTGAAATTCATCACCTTTGACATTTTCAGTGCCTTTAAAGGCCAAATGTTCGAGCAAATGTGCCAAACCACCTTTGCCCGCAGGGTCATTTAAAGAACCCGTGAAATACACCGTATTCATAAACACTTTGCTTTCTTTATCGTTTTGCGCCAAAACCACACGAAAACCGTTATCTAATTTATATTCTTCAATGGTTTGTTCAGTTTTAACCAATACAGGTTGAGCAAAGAGGCTTGTACTTAAACCTGCAAAAAAAAGTGAAAGCGTTAAATGTTTAATACGCATGTAATTCAAGTGTCCTTTATATTTAGCATCGATCAGCGTAGTGCTGTCGATCAGATTGGTTTTGATTTTATGCTGAGCTTTTCTGGATTAATAGTTACTTTTTATTAAATACATGCTTCAGAATGAGACAGCATGTATTTGATTTATGTTCAGATATAAATGTCAGACTGCATATGCAAACACGCATAGCCTGAGATTTCTATACGGTCATTTTCAAGCATTTGACAGTGTAACTCACCACCACGACTCGATGCTTGATACGCCAAGATTTGACGTTTTTCTAGACGTTCTGCCCAAATAGGCACGATTCCAGTATGAATAGAACCTGTAACAGGATCTTCATTGATGCCATTACCCGGTGCAAAATAGCGTGAAATGCAGTCATATTGCTGGGCTGCCGCAGTGATTGCAACATCAGTGATCGTACCCGGCGCTGTGATGGCGGTGCGGATTTTGCCAAGACGTTTTAAAATTTCAAAATTCGGTTGTTCGTCCAAGACTTGTTGTGCCGTTTCATATTCCACGATATACGCCTGCGCATTCAAATAAACCTGCTTAAAAGGTTGACTCAACCCTAGACGTAGCTCTTCAGGATATTCGCTCACGACCTGTGCCCGACGCACAGGGAAATTCATCAGAATTTTTCCATCTTCAGCTTTATTTACACTAAAAATACCGAGATTTTTGACATGAAATTGGATATTTTTTTCAGCCGTATAAAACTCAAAAAGCACATAACTACTGGCCAATGTCGCATGTCCACAAAAGTCCACTTCAGTGGTCGGTGTAAACCAACGAATTGCATAATTGCTGCTGTCAATTTTTTTCACAAATGCAGTTTCAGATAGATTATTTTCCAAAGCAATCTGTTGCATCAAGTGTTCATCTAACCATTCATCCAACACCAAAACCGCCGCTGGGTTGCCTTTAAATAACGCTTGGGTAAATGCGTCAACTTGATACATTTTCATTGATAGAACTCCTGATTTAGTGATTTATATTAAAGGCTTTTGAAAATATTTCATGCGTTATATGCTATGTAGCAACACTTTTTAATAAAACATCTAAGTTATAGATGAACTTAAATATAGGTACAATTTTGAAAACGCATATTCACCCTGTTCCTTTAGAAAAATCATACCGACTTTTAAATCATGGGCCGACTGTGCTCGTCTCTGCTAAAGATCAAACCCATACTGGTGTGATGACTGCAGCATGGGCATGCGCCTTAGAGTTCAACCCTGCAAAAGTGACAGTAGTACTGGATAAATCAACTAAAACACGTGAGATTATTGAGAATTCAGGCTATTTCGCCTTACAAGTACCGACACTGAAACAACTCAAACTCGTCTATGCACTTGGCATGATGAGCCAACGTGATGCGCCAGAAAAATTACGCCAATGTGGCGTGGAATTATTTCAATTTAATCACTCAGATATTCCTGTGGTTGAAGGTTGTGCTGCTTGGCTACTGTGCAAACTTATTCCTGAACCTCACAATCAACAAACGCACGATCTGTTTATTGGCGAAGTCATTGCTGCCTATGCAGACGACCGCGTCTTCCGTAACGGACATTGGTATTATCATGAAGTAGAAGATGAATGGAAAAGCCTACATCATGTTGCTGGCGGGCACTTTTATACCATTGGTAATCCTGTATCTGTAGACGAGGCATCAGACTAAAATAGCGCTGTGAGATATGTCGTTTATCTAGGGCTAAAAATGGATAATCATCCGTTTTGAGCATTTTCATGCTAACTTTAACTTAATTTTAAATATTGAATGAATGGATATGACGTTTAAAATACATACATTGGATGTCAAAAATTCACTGCAAAATTATATTTGGCTGCTTGAACACACCGAAAGCCATGATGTCATTGCAGTAGATCCTACTGAAGCCGCTTTGGTCGAGCGCTATTGTCAGGAACATCAACTCAATCTCACACAAATTTGGTTAACGCATTGGCATAAAGATCACGTCGGTGGCGTACCGGAACTTATTCAGGATAAAAACATTGCCGTTTACGGTCCCCGTGCAGAATTAAGCCGTATTCCATGGGTGAATTATCCTCTCGATCATAATGACCGTTTTGAATTTCATGGTCTTGAGATTGAAATAACAGCAACGCCCGGCCACACCCTCGGTCATATCGTATATTTTATCGCTGACATTCATACGCTTTTCAGTGGCGATGTATTATTTGCTATGGGCTGTGGACGTGTATTTGAAGGCACCTTTCAACAAATGTACGATTCCTTGAACCGTATTGCCGCATTCCCTGCAGAAACTCAAGTGTATTGTACTCACGAATACACCCTATCGAATGCGCAGTTTGCGCGACATGTTGAACCTGACAACCTTGCCATACAACAGCGGTTTGATGAGGTTGAATCAATGCGCATGCTCGGACAATGTACTTTACCAAGCAGTATTGAATTAGAACTAGAAACCAATCCATTTTTACGCGCAGAAAGTGTTGAAGCGTTTCAGCGCTTAAGAGAACTCAAAGACAATTTTTAATTGGATTGCAAGGTATAAGCATTTTAGATTTCATCACAAATAAACTGTTTTATTTGTGATGAATGTTTCGAGCCGATTTATCATTTTATGTTTATAAAATTTGATTGGTTGCAGCAAACTCATCCAGTTCAGCTTGAGTCACAACTCGAACGGCTTGCATTTCATCGATACGTACCATCAATAAACCACCTAATGCAGGCTGATAACGTCGCGCACTGCCAAAAGGCGTATATGCCACTTTGGATTGCTCCGAAAAGACCAACCAATCTTCATGTCCAAGCATCACCGCAACAGACGTCTGCCCTGCTTGTTGCATCTGTTCAATTTTTGCTTTTACAGCGTGCTCAATGTTTTGCATGCGTTCAATCTACTTATACCAATAGATCATAGTATAAAAGCATTTCGACAAATCTTGATGTGAAATAACTTTGCATGCTCACCTATCCAGCGAATTAGGTTTTGAACAAGCTGTTATTTGCAATCCACAACTGCATGCCCAAACAGCTGTGCATTCTAAGCCAAACAATCGTTTATTTTGCGCACAGCTTCTCTATAAACATAGTTCAGATTTTAAGCCAGCAGTTAAAACCCAAATTTTTAAAATACGTTATATTTACTTACATTAAGTTTAGCTTGTTATAAAACAGCGAGTTAAATAAGTTTATACCGTTTACAAGCCGATAATCTGTTTATTTATCCATCAAAATTTCATATTTTAAATAAAAGTTTTCCATTTCCCCTTTAAAAAATATTTTGACACCCCTATTTAATATTTTAATGATTGATAAGGAGTTCGCTCGTGAAAAAAGTGGTTAAAGCAAAAAATTTAGTTGCCTTCCGTCTTTGGTTAGAAAAGTTAGGATATTCTGTTCGTACACTGGCAGATAATCGTGGATTTACATTCAGTTTTAAAAAAGAATATGGTCTAGTGACTGTAGACTTGTCTGGTAATGCTTTGGCCATGCAGCTCGGTGAAGAGTTTGAAGATCATTTAAAGGCATAATCTTCTTTAAAATTTATTCGAACGATTAGAAATAAATGATTTAATTCGATTGATTCGAATCCGCATTTCTAAATTTGCCCGTATATGCGGGCTTTTTTTCACCTTTGTTTTACTGACTCATTTTAACGAGATAAATTTCAGACAATAAAAAAGCAAGGTATAAAACCTTGCTTAATCTAATGGTGGGGACGGAGAGACTCGAACTCTCACACCTCGCGGCGCTGGAACCTAAATCCAGTGCGTCTACCAATTTCGCCACGTCCCCAACTCGGGTGCTGACAATGTCAGACTTTAATTTTTTAAAAACCTGTTTATTTGGCAACTTAATAAATTAAGTGGTGGGGACGGAGAGACTCGAACTCTCACACCTCGCGGCGCTGGAACCTAAATCCAGTGCGTCTACCAATTTCGCCACGTCCCCAACAGGGTTGCTGACATTGTCAGACTTTTTAAAACTTGGCAGAGGATCAAGGATTCGAACCTTGACGAACGGTTTTGGAGACCGTCATGCTACCATTACACCAATCCTCTGTGACCTTCATTACCAAACTCATGTTTAGTAATTCAGTGGTGGGGACGGAGAGACTCGAACTCTCACACCTCGCGGCGCTGGAACCTAAATCCAGTGCGTCTACCAATTTCGCCACGTCCCCGATGGCTGTGTATATTATAGAGATCACCCTTACATGACAAGCCTTTTTTATAAAAAAGCATCTTGTTTGTTTAAATAAAAAACAATAGTGCTTTTTTTGTATTTTTCTTAAGCAAATTCAGCAACTAAGTCGCTTTTTAAGCGATAAAAATCCACCAATCTGTCATTTTTTTGCTTCATCAACATGTGTTGCAATAGCTGACTAAACCCTTGATATTGCATTGGCAGATCAAGCTTTAAGCGTTGGCAATGTAAATAGGCCCAATCTTGATAGTTTTTTGCCTCTAAACGCTGTGATGTCAGCCATTCCAAGAAAATAATCCCCAGCGCATAGATATCACTGTGCAAAGATTTTACTTGTCCATGGAAAAGTTCTGGAGCCATATAACGTGGTGTCGCAGTTAAGGCATTTTGCTGATCAAAATCTAATGGTAGCGCTTGCTCAAAGTCGATGAGTCTGCACTGCCCTTGCCAATCCACAAAATGCTCTTGTTTTAAATCTGCATGTATCCAACCGTGCAAGCTTAATCGTTCAACCACATCGAGAGCTTGCCATAGCACCTGCCTCACCTGCTCAATGCTCAAATTCGATACAGGCTGTAAGAACCAAAGCTCAGCATTGGGCAGTATTAATAGGCGATCAATAGGCTCTTGCTGAATACTGAGATGCGTCTCTTTTATCACTTGAAAAGGTAGCGTGATACTGTTTTGTGTAGACGCTTGATTGAATAGCTGGTACAGCTCAATTTCTCGACCAAAACTAGCTACATGTTCAGGGCTGCTGTCACTGACTTGCGCCTTGAGCCAATAACGTTGTTGATTGAATTGAAATTGATATAGACGACGGCCAAAAACCAAACTTTTGGTTTTGGTTTTTGGCTCGCAAATGGTTTGCGCTAAATCTGTAGATTTAAACCGCAATAAATTCTGCATGTCGTTGACTGGGTTCATTTTGATAATTTAATAATTCCAAACAATGCTGAATGGTCTTACCAATGCGGGCTTGCGTTTCGATTAATGAAATCTTCGGCCAAGTGGCTCTTTCACCTTCACGCTGCAATACTTTAAACAGATAAGGTCGAGGATTTTGCAACATATAACTATAGTGTCTTAAGCCATATTTCCCCACAATATTGACATCACCATAGTAACGCTGATCCACCACGCCATAACCATGATCAAGCAAACGTCTTACAGGTGGGATACTTCCTGCACGCTCACGGGCAAAATCCATCACCCCTTTACTAATCACCTTACCTTGACGACGAACGATCCGCTCAGGCCAACTCAACATGCTTTTACGAAAGCGTGAAGCATCATCCTGCATAAACGGCACAATATGCGGATTGACCTGACTAGCGATACTGTAATTAATATTATACAAACGCGCCATTTTCTCCTGTGGGAAATCACTGCGCACACTGCCATCCACCCAACGCGTTGCCGACATATATGGCGTAAATTGCCCGTCATAACGCTTACTGGTCAGTCGTACCGGTGGAAATAGAATAGGCACTGCACATGATGCCAGCACCGCACTCCACACCAACAAATCGGGTGATGTATACGCATTCATAATTCGTGCATCTTGTGATGCATCATAAGGCGCAACTGCCACATTGATATGCAGACCTGATTGCTTATATGCTTCGGCAAAAGTTAAGTCACCTAAGTTTTCAACCAAAAACTTTTTCAGATATTTTACATCTGCCAAACCGCCATTACCCTGCACTAACTCAGTCAATTTACGAAAGTGAAATGCCTCACTAAAGAAATTTTGTCCGTTTAATAAATTGGTAAACTCTGACGGTTTAGATACACCCAACATCCCGGTCATAATTGCGCCAGCACTGGAACCAGACAGAACTTTTGGCATCAAATCTTGTTCCATCAGTGCTTTACACACACCGGTATGAAACAAGCCTAAAGTTGAACCGCCGGAAAACATCAATACAGGTTGTCCATAGGCTTTTTGGCTTTGTTCAAAGAATTCAATTTTTTGTGCAGCATTGAGACAAACGCATTCTTCAGATGCGATAAATGCCAAACTTTGACTCACCTCATCAACATAGTCTTCAATAATTTTTTTGGTGCCGACGTAGGCTTCTGTAAACAGTAAAGGATGAGCAATATTGCCCACATCATAAGTTAAACCTTCACTTAAAATGTACATCAAATCTCGAGTACGTTTCTGAGCACGATATCGTCTCAGTAACCCTAAACGATGAGTAATAATTTCTGCATCAAAATACGGTGAACTATTATCGAATTTCCATTCTTGCGCACCCGATTCTTCATCTATTTTAAGTGCGATATCTTTCCATTCTTCATAACATTCAGCACGGTCGAGCTGACGCTTTAATTTTTTTATCCGATATGCCTGATGTGGATTAATACTTTTTGAAAACCCTGTAAACAACATGACTATCCCTCAGCACACTTTAAACTGTTCACTCAGCTAGATTTATAACAACTTTTTGGTTATTCGAATAGCGCTGATCTCCTAGAACAATCATTTAACTTTGACATATTGAGGCGATTATAACTGCATTATTGATGTACACTGCTGTCATATACCAACCAACAACAAGACACGACAAGCTGACTTATCATGGCTACAATTGATTTACCTGACAACATCCTTCAATCACTATCTACTGTACTCTTACAACTACAGCACAGTTTGCCTGAGCTTAAACAAGCACCCGATTTTTCGAGTATCGCTTTTAAATGGCAAAATAAACAGCTTAAAGCCATTCAACAGCCCAAAGTCATGTATTTAGAAGATTTAAAAGGAATTGAGCGTCAAAAAGAAAAAGTGATTCAAAACACTTTACAGTTTTTAAAAGGCTTACCTGCCAATGATGTTTTACTCACTGGCTCTCGTGGTACAGGTAAATCATCCATCGTACGTGCTCTGCTCACCCATTATGCAGACCAAGGTTTACGTTTAATTGAAATTGAGCGTGATGATTTATCTGATTTGCCAGAAATTCAAAAGTTAATTGAAAATCGCCCTGAAAAATTTATCGTGTATTGTGATGATTTGGCATTCAATGCTGAAGATGAAAACTATCGCAGTTTAAAAAGTGTTTTAGATGGTTCATTACAATCAGGCTCGAGTAATTTTATTATTTATGCTACCAGTAACCGTCGTCATTTATTGCCTGAATTCATGCATGAAAATACACCTGTAACCAAGGTAGATGTGCCTCAATATACCGAACTTCACCCTCAAGAAGCGATTGAAGAAAAAATATCTCTTTCTGACCGCTTTGGGATGTGGCTGTCTTTTTATCCAATGGATCAAAATTTATATTTAGAAATTGTTGAACATTATTTGGCTAAAGCCGAGATGCCATGGACAGATGAAGCGCGTGCTGAGGCACTACGTTGGTGTCAAGGTCGTGGGCAACGTTCAGGGCGTGCTGCTTATCAATTTTCAAAGCATTGGATTGGGTCAGAACAACTTAAACAAGCCTAGAGCCAAAAAACTAAATAAAAAAGAACCGCTATAGCGGTTCTTTATAATTGAATATGACAAATGATTCGTTAATTCTGACAAATAGGTGGAAGCACAGAACGAATACCTAAACCATTGGCAATTTTCTGCACTGTGTTTACCACATTAATATCATTAGCTTGATATGAAACCAACTGAATACCCATCGGCAGTCCGCTTTCACTTTGAGTCATTGGAAAAGCATAACTTGGTGCATCTAAATAGTTAAATGGACGCGTGTATTCACCCACATGACTAAACTCGATATCCATTGAGCTTGATACAGCTGCAAGGAATGGGCTCACTGGAAACAGCAAACATTGACCATTTAAAGAAGCTTTAAATGTTTGCTGAAACTTAGTTCGCTCTGCAATCAATGACTCGTATTTTTCCTGTGTAACACTCTTACCGCGCAGCACACGCTGACGAACTAATTCCCACATCTGTGTTTCAGCATTTTCAGCTGTATCGCCATGATATAAATAACTTTCATAAGCAATAATGTCAGACGTCCGGTCCGATAAATCATGAAAATCGAAATGTGCAGGTGGTTGCCAGTTTTTAATTTCGATTCCCAATGATTCAATGCGTTTTAGCCCTTCGCGCCAAAGGGTTAATACCTCAGGCTCAAGCGGATATGGAAATGCAGATTCATCTAAAGCATAAATTACATTTTGACTTGATGCCGCTCCAACATCTACATCCATCAATACATTGACTAAAGCGCTAATATCATCTGCAAATCGTGCAAAAGGCCCTAGAGTATCTAAAGTTTTGGATAAAGGTACTGCACCCGTGTCGGCAATTTTATGGGCTGAAGGTTTAAAACCAAATATGCCATTTAATGCTGCTGGTGTACGAATCGAACCACCTGTATCACCGCCAAAGGCCATAGGACTAAGACCACTAGCCACAGCAACCGCTGAACCTGAAGATGATCCACCCGGTGCAAATTGCTGCTCTGCCCACGGGTTTTTAGGTGTGCCTTGCATTGGATTTTGACCAGACAAACCAAAAGCCAACTCGGTCATTTTAGTTTTACCTAAAATCACAAAACCTAAATCTTGCAATTGATCAACCAGTTTACAGTTCGCTTGCGCTTTTTGATCTAAATAAACCGTACCTGCATAGGTGATATGACCCGCTACATCCAGATTATCCTTTAGTAAAATTGGCACACCATGAAATGGACTCAATCGTGTGCCTTGCTGAAGCAACTCATCTAAATGTTGTGCCTGTTGCAAAGCCTCGATTTCGAATAATTCCGAAATACAATCTAGATGTTTAAATGTTTGGTTTCGATCAATATAAAATTGAACTGTCTCTACTGAAGTTATCTTTTTGCAGGCAATCTGGCGACCAAGCTCAAGTGCAGATAAATTCACAATATTCATTTTATATCTTCCAAACCTTTTCCTGCCGTTTCAGGCATTTTCATAAATGTGATTAATGTTAATAATGCGCCAACCAATACCATAAAATAGAAGTAATCTTGTTTACCAATACTTTGTAGCCAAGTTAGCACATACGGTGTTGTGCCACCGAGTAAAGCCACCATCAAGTTGTAAGGTGCGCCAATACCGACAGCTCGTACTTCTGTCGGAAACTGTTCAGACATGACAGCTGGGCCAATGGCGGTATATAAAGCATATAAAACCAAGCCGAAAAGCTCGACCAATAAAATAGATGCAAACGTGCCATCCATCCATTTAATGATTGGATAAAAGAACACTAAATATCCCACAGCAAACACGATCAACTGCGGTTTACGACCAATTTTGTCTGATAGCCAGCCAAATACAGGCTGACACAGCATAAAGATAATTAAGCCAACCGTATTGGCAGCAAAGGCTGTTTGTGGCTCTGCGCCTAAAACTTTAATGGCATAGGTCGGGACATAGACCACAAAAATATAGAATGCAAATGTTGTTAAGATAGAAATACCCACAATACGAAGCGTTTCTTTCGGATGACGTTTAATCAGTACAACCAAAGGATTTTTTACTGATTCTTTTTTATGGGTCATTTCACTATCAGGTACTGATTTGCGAATCCACATACCCACTAAGCCGCCAATCGCACCCAAAATAAACGGAATACGCCATCCGTATTCGCTCATTTGCGTTTCAGTTAAAGTACTTGTTAAAGCCCAAGCAAGACCTGAGGCCATCAAAATACCAATCGCTGAACTGAAAAACATAAAGCTTGAATAGAATCCGCGTTTATTTTTTGGTGCCATCTCTGAAAGATAAGTTGCCGCTGAAGCGAACTCACCACCCAAAGATAAACCCTGAAGTAATCGCGCTAATACCAAAATAATCGGCGCAAAAATACCAATTGATTCATAGGTTGGTGAAAGACCTATCATCAAAGAACCACCTGCCATCATTATGATGGTTGCGGCCAAAGCTGCTTTTCGACCATAGCGGTCAGAAAAGATACCCAATACGATTCCACCTAATGGGCGCATGAAGAAACCTACAGCAAAAATTGCGAAGGTCGCAAGCAAGGATGCAGTTGGATCACCTGAAGGGAAAAATTGTTTCGCGAAAAATACTGCAAAAGTTGCATAAATCGTCCAATCGAACCATTCAATAGCATTTCCTACAGTTCCTGCAAGAATAACTTTCTTTTGTGATACATTTCCTTGTGTGGAAATTGAGTTTTGCATTTTTGACTCATCCATAAGCGTCTCATTTAATATTTAGACATAAATACAGGTTGTATTTTATTTTCTAGACTTAAATTTAGATTATAATTAGTTTTTAGACAAGTCAATCATCATGAGTGAATCTTTTAGTTTCGACGAAATCGATACTGCATGCATCAAAGCTCTTATCTCCAATCCGAGAGGATCATGGCGAGAACTGAGCCAGATTAGTGATGTCCCTGAAAAAAAGCTGTCTCGACGTCTAGGTAGATTGCTAGATGACCAAGTTATACGAACTGCAATTGAATTAAATCCTGTGGTTGCCAATAAGGGTTACACCGTTCATGTCTGGATCAGTGTGAAATTTGGGAAGGAAAAAGAAGTTGCGCAATTTTTTGCAAACCGTCCAGAAGTACGCATTGTTTTTCTAACCACAGGACTTGCCGATATTTTCCTTGAAATTGGATTAGAAAAGGCCGCCGATCTCTCTGTTTGGATGCATGATTTTGTTACGCATATTCCGGATATTAAAACCGTAGAAACCCAAGCCGTTTTAAAACCATTTACTTGGGCAAGCAAACCCAAAGCTTTAGAAGGTACAAGCGATAAAAACGTCAATTTTAGAAGTTTGACTGAAATAGAGTTAAAACTGATTCATGCTCTGTCTATTGATGGGCGTTCATCTATTAAAAGTTTGGCAGAGCAAATCGAACTCAGTGAACATAAAACTCAGAAATTATTGAATGATTTATTGGAAGAAGGCATTTTCAACATTCGTGTCGATGTAGAACCCAGTTTGATGGGCTATAAGTCCGAAGCGATTATTTTGATTAAAGCTCGTCCAGATGCAGCAAATCAAATTGCCAAAACCTTGTCTGAACTTAAAAACACACGCTGCCTATTTGGCATTAGTGGAGATTCACAATTTTTCTGGCATGTCCTATGTAATGATTTAAGTGATTTATGGAAACTCATTACAGAAGATCTTGGTAATTTTGAAGGCATTCAATCTTGCAATACCAACATGGTGACATTGGCATTAAAACGTGCAGGATTTATGCGAAAAATCAGCAGCGCGCAGTTATTTTCAAATTTAGATTAAAAAAAAGAACCGCAAATGCGGTTCTTTTTTTAACGATTTTTACGCTTCGTTTGGATTACTTAATTCCGTCATCGGCCAACGCGGTGTAGTTGTAACAGACAAACCATCATGCTGACCCGCTTTAAGACGCTGATAACCTGCAAACGCAATCATTGCACCATTATCTGTACACAGCGCAGGTTCTGCATAAAACACATTTGCACGGATTTTTGCCAAGTCAGCTTCTAAGCGCTCACGTAAACGCTTGTTTGCACTTACACCACCGGCAATAACTAAACGTTTTAAACCAGTTTGTTTTAAGGCCTTCACTGATTTTTTCACCAATGTATCAACCAACGCTTCTTGGAATGATGCAGCGATATCCGCCTCACGACCTTCGCCTTCAACTTTTTTCAATTGAACTGAAACGGCAGTTTTTAAACCACTAAATGAAAAATCTAAACCTTGGTGTAGCATTGGACGTGGAAATTCAAAGGCATTGATGTCACCATTGATCGCCAATTTCGAAATATTTGGACCACCTGGGTATGGTAGACCCATCATTTTAGCGACTTTATCGAATGCCTCACCTGCTGCATCATCAATCGACTCACCCAATAATTCATATTGACCAATTCCATAAGCAGCCATCAATTGAGTATGTCCGCCAGAGACTAAAAGTGCCACAAATGGAAATTCTGGTGGAGTTTTAGACAACAAAGGCGCCAACATATGACCTTCCATATGATGTACACCAATTGCAGGTTTATTCAGTGCAAATGCCAACGTACGACCAAACAATGCGCCTGTCATTAATGCACCCATCAAGCCCGGCCCGCGAGTATATGCGATGGCATCAATTTCAGATTTATCAACTTTACTTTCTTCAAGCAATTGTTTTAATAACGGAATTAACTTACGCACATGGTCACGTGAAGCTAATTCAGGTACCACACCACCATATTCTGCATGCAGTTTGATTTGGCTATACAATACTTGTCCGCGTAATCCTTGCTCACTATCGTAGAGTGCGAGTCCTGTTTCATCACACGAAGTTTCCAAGCCTAAAACGATCATTAAACTGCCTTTTGCCCATTTCAAAATATTGCGAAACCTATTATAGACTTGTGATATGAGATGTAAATGAGTAAAATACTGACCTTCACTTGTGATCAAGGGTAATTCGACCCGAGATCTTATCCATAACTTAATGAGGATTCTTCATGCCACAAGTTAAATTGAAAGAAGGCGAACCAGTAGACGTAGCTATCCGTCGTTTCAAACGTTCATGCGAAAAAGCGGGTGTTCTTGCTGACGTTCGTAAACGTGAATTCTACGAAAAACCAACTCAAGAACGTAAACGTAAAAAAGCTGCTGCTGTTAAACGCTACCAAAAGAAATTGGCTCGCGAATCAGTACGTACTACTCGCCTTTACTAAGATTAATTTGTGATTGATTGACTAACCTGGACAAGATAAATGACTACTTTAAAAAACCAAATAACTGAAGTTTTAAAAGCCGCTATGCGTGCTAAAGAAATGGACAAGTTAACGGTAATACGTAGTCTACAGGCAGCAATCAAGCAAATCGAAGTCGATGAGCGCATAGAGCTTGACGATAAGCAAGTTCTTGCGGTCATTGAAAAGCAAATCAAACAACGCAAAGAATCGGTTAAAGCCTTTTTAGGTGCAAATCGAGATGATTTAGCTAGTAAGGAACAAGCCGAGATTGAGGTGTTATCTCAATTTCTACCAGAAGCTATGACTGAGGAAGAACTTGATTCCATCATTGCGCAAACAATTACTGCGCAAGAAGCTACTAGCATGAAAGATATGGGTAAGGTGATGAACTCTCTACGTCCGCTCATAGCCGGACGTGCCGATCCTGCACAAGTTTCAGCTAAAATTAAAGCGAAACTCTCTTAATCTTTCATCTATATTGTTTGATTTGGTCTATTTAAGTACACTGATGACTTAAATAGCCAAATTATCCAAATTCAAAAAAAATTCAAATTTATTCATCATTTATAATTTTCTTTCTTAACTAACGATTTCATACTTACAAATATCTCGCCAACTTCCATCTACTGGATTTTGAATTGCAGCTTGTTCGATTTCAATCAATTTAAAATTTGCTCGTTCACATAGACGTCGTGCTTGCTTGTTTTCTACATCTACAAAAGCGTTTAATTGCTGAAATCCTAGATCATTCAATAATTGATCCACAAATAACTGCAAGGCTTCAGTCATCAAACCCTGCCCTTTAAATTCAACATTTCCCCAAAATCCAACGGCAGCTTGATTTTCCATCCAATTGATTTGATGAATATCCATGATACCTAAAAAGTTATGCGACTGTTGCTCACGAATCACATAAACAAAATTTTCCTTATTTAACGCTGCCAACACTCTCGAATCACAACATGCCAATGAAGCATCTAAATTAGGTTCTTGTAAGGACCAAGCCAAACTTGCAGGAAATATTCGTAAGGTTTCTATACTTTGACAAATAGCCTCATAAAGTGCTTTTGCATCGTGGCGCTGAATCAACTGAAGCGTGATTCTGCCATGACTCATACCAAAATCATCGAGTTTCATTTTTATTCAGTTTCTCGTGATGATTTAAAATGCTTATCAATTTATTTTTAATTTAGGGCACATTGCACATTATATTTTTTTAATAATTGCATCTCTTTTGATGCGATCACCTGCTGAATCACATCCTGCTTATTCATATTACGGTACTCACGATCTAAAAATGCACGATTTTCGTCTGCAGCACGATAAAGATCATTCACATAAGTCTGAACAATACCGCAGTATTTCACTTGCTGGTCTGCTTTAAATCCCTGTTGCTGCGGGTCTAACTGACTAAAAAATTGGCGTACATCGGTTTTATATTTTTCGTTAATATCATTCACAGCGATCACATATTGTTCTGCGCTAGCTGCTGCAATATTCGTTGCTAAGCCCAACAGACAGGCCGCCAAAATCATATTTTTCATTTGTAAGTTCTTAATCATAAACATTTTACATCCAGCTAGTTTACACTGATTAATCTAAGCCACTAAAACTACAATTTGCACTTTATAATCAACATAGATAAGTGCATCACAGTTGAAATCTTTATATTTTTAATTTCCGCTCATTTTGCATTTCGTCTACACGCTGCTTGATTTTTGCAGAAAGACTTTTCGAGTCTTTGGCGATGCGCTGCGCCTGTAGCAAAGATTTAATCGCGCGTTCTTCATCCCCGCCCCAATACTCTACTTCAGCTCGATATCGCAGCACATTGACCGAACGGAAGCTTGCGTCTTTGTCTGCATCAGCCATTTGCAACATGAGTCGCCAACCACTCAAGTCACGTGGATTTGCTTGTAAAAATCGCTGTAGAATCAGTTGTGCTTGCGCATATTCTTTGTTTCGAATCAAAGCCTCTGCATATTTATAATTTAATGCACGATTTTCAGGCATGATGATTGCCGAACTTTTCACAGCGTTCACAGCATCGGCTGTTTTGTTTTGTCCCAACAGCACATCAGTCTGTAAAATCGTAAAAAGTGCATGCGATGCATTTTGTTTTGCTGCTTCATTTAATAACTTTTGAGCAGCAGTAAAGTCACCTTGCTTAATATGCAAGCTCACCAAAGCCAACTCAGCTGCATAATTCTTTTGCGCCACCATCGCATTTAATTGCAATTCAGTCGCCTGACCTGACAATACTCGACTATACCAGCGCAGAATTTCAAAATCTTGATCAACCAAACTAGTTTTAACTTGAGGCAACTGATTGGCACGTAAGCGCGCTTCGCTCATACGCTCCGTGGTTAAAGGATGCGTCAACCAAAAATCAGGCAGAAAGCTCACTCGACTCGTAGAGCGATGCATCACTTCAAAAAAGTCAGCCATGCTTTGCGGATTGTATCCTGCACGGTACATATACTGCATCCCGATGCGGTCTGCTTCACGTTCTTGGTTTCGGCTATAGGTTAGCTGTTTATCCATCAAAGCGGCTTGTGAACCCATCATTACAGCCGCACCCACATCACCATCTGCCTGTGAGGCCACCAAGGCTCCGACCAAGATACCGGCTAGGGACAATAAACCTTGCCCTTTAAAAGCTTCTTGTGAACGACTGTAATGACGTTGTGAGACATGTGCAATTTCATGCGCCATCACCCCTGCCACTTCATCCATGTTGCGAGCTGAATTAATTAATCCAGCATTTAATGCAAATAACCCACCAGGCACAGCAAAAGCGTTAATTTGTGGATCATTAATTAATAACAAACCGACCGGTTGATTAAGTTGAGTTTGGCTCAAAATATGCGTAAAGACAGATAAAAGACGATCTTCCATCCACGGATTTTCAGTCACAGGAAGTTGACGATGCACCTCACGATACACTTTCTCACCAATGGCACGTTCTTTTTGTTGATCCAACAAGCCGACGCCACTACCTATTTCAGGCACAGAAAATTGTGGGGATGAACTAAAATCTACGGACTGCGTCTGCGCCAATGTCGAACAAAGCCCGAGACCACATACCAGTAAAATCTTTTTCAAAGTCTATTCTCTAAATTTCATATTCGTACTTCATCGAATATAGCATTGAATTTTGGTGAATTATGGAGAAAACTGTTGTGATTGTTTATTCAAATTTTGGATTGACCACATAGCGTGGCGCGCGCTCATGTACCAAAACATCCACTAGATTTTGATAAGCCAATTCCGCCATACGTTTACGAGTTGCCGCTGTAGCTGAACCCACATGGGGTAATGTCACGACATTGGCTAATGTAAATAATGGCGATTCTTGAAGTGGCTCTTGCTCATACACATCTAAGCCTGCTGCAAAAATTTGACCACGACTTAATGCATCGATTAAAGCGGCTTCATCAATCACTGAACCGCGTGAAATATTGACCAATACCGCATGCGATTGCATCAAGGCCAACTCACGTTCACCAATTAAAGCTTTCGATTCTGCATTTAAATCCACTGCAACGACCACAAAGTCAGCACGTTGCAACAAATCATCCAAATCGCAATATTGCGCTGATAAAGATTCAGCCAATTCAATTTTTTCTCGGCGATTATGATAGAGCACATTCATATTAAAGCCGTAGCGAGCACGACGCCCAATCGCTGCGCCAATATGCCCTAAGCCAATAATTCCGATGGTTTTAGCAAAGACATCCATGCCAAATTGCTCAGGACCCACTGTACGCTTCCACTGCCCTTGTTTGGTCCATTGATCCAATACAGCCACTTTACGTGCTGCACTCATCAACAAGGTAAATGCTAAATCTGCTGTAGTTTCCGTCAATACATGCGGAGTGTGGCTCAACCAGATATTTTTTTGGTTTAAAAATGCTAGATCATAGTTGTCATAACCGACACTTACACTTGAGATGACTTTTAATTGTGATGCATGGGCTAAATTCGAAGCATTCAACAAACGCCCCGCACCAATCATGGCGTCAGCATCTTTTGAATGCTCAAGTATTTGCTGATTCACATCGCCCAATTTAGGGCTAATTTGGAAAACTTTAAATTGCTGTTCTAAACGTTGAATTATTTCTTGATCTATTTGACTAAAAACCACTACTTTTTTTTGCATAAATTTTCCATTTACGTAATTTAAGTATTTTGTCCTGCCTTGTTTTGCATAAATTGCCATAGGCGTTTTTTTAATAAAGGCTGTTCAATCATTTGCTGTAAAGATGCCAATGGATACACCTTCGCATGCTCTAAATGCGGAATATCGCCTAGACAAATGACATTTTTATCCAAGCTCATCGCATCGATAAAACCCTGTACATAAGATGCTGCACCACGACCATCTTGCAAATTCACCCAGCCAAAAGGCCACTGTAAAGCAAAGAAATCGGCACTGACTGCGCGCTGAATATTGCTCCACAAAACTTGCTGCTCTGCCGTTAATTCTGTGGCATCAATGACAATGACACAGTGCATTAAACAGATGGCTTCTAAGTTAAACGAAGGGATTTGAACAATTGGACGAACTTCAACAGGCTCAACAACCTTTGGTTCATCTTTAGGTGCTTCTACAGGTTGATTTACAACAACATCAACGTTTTTTTTAAGCTCAGTCTGTGATGAAACAGGCGTTGGCTGAGGCTCATTTTTGAGTAGAATTTCAGAGACTATTTCAGGAGCCACCTGATCTCGCCAAATATTTGAGCTAAATTGCTGACACGGAGCCGCCTGAGGAATCCATATATCAATTCCCATTGCCGCCATTATGCTTCGCTGATGCCCAATCATGCTTTCATTTTCACCTATGCAAGGCTTGTTATTCTAACGGGATTCACTCTGTTTTGCTGAACTTTTATAAATCAATTAGACCACTCTATTTCTTTAAAGATTCTGTAGACTTGCTCAGATTACTTTTCATTGACACTTTTAATCTATTCATAAATCAAGCCGCTATAAATAATTATACGATCATTAAACTATTTTTCTTTTGCATTAGTTCAACTATCTCAGCTGATTCAAATCCAATACGCCAATATAGTAGCTGCAAAACATCCAACTCATCTTGCGTGATAATTCGATCATTCCATAAACATATTTCAGCAACCCCAAGAATGCTTAACCGCTCACGCAGCAGCAGCCCAGAAATATCATTTAGGATTTCAGCCAAATCAATTGGCTCATCAGATATATCGCGATAGAACTCTAGTTCTTCTTTCGTTAAGATTCGATTGAGGATTTTTTCACGCACTTCGAGTTGGTTATCACTGTTAATCTGTTGCACATGCAACAAAGCATCAATCAAACGCACAATACTCGGTTTTACATCTTCTAAAGATGTAGGTGTATGTGCAGGCAACAGATTTAACTCATATTTCACTGTTTCAAGTAGTAAGGCATCGAGCAAACCAATTTCACCATCTTCTTGAATAATTTTGGCCAGCTTGGTTAAGAACTGCCGTGAAATCGTCGCAGGCATGGTGCCAATATTTTTACATGCTTCATGAAAAATTGAGATATGCACACGACCATCAAGATTCAATAAGGCATCTACAATCGCACGACTCACCTCAGCTTCAGTCGGAATAAACTCTCGGTACTGACGAATCATTAAAATCGCAACCATGACCTCACGCGAACCCGTTGCTGTTTGTAAGGCACGTTGGATTAATTCAGGTCTCTGCCAATTTTCACGAATCTCGGGGTTCAACGGTTTAATTGCATCTCGTATCGCAAAACTAATCGGTGATAAGCGCAGTAAAGGCAATGGTTGTGGCGAATTCCATGGTGTTGCAACATCTGGACTAGCTTCTTCTAGTGAACGGAATAAATAAAATAGCGGCTGGTTTCGCAGTTTTTTTAAATTTTCTAGTTGCAGGTCATGAATGAGCGCCGGATTTAATTCAAAAATACGCTGTTCAATACTTGGGTGAATATTCATCCAGTTTTGCGGACTGAGTGAGTTTGCAAAACACATATGAGAAATCGATTCCGCATATTCACTATGAATTTGCGAACCTGAATGATGCACATAAATCCTTAATAAGGTTTGAATATTGGCATCATTTTGGATCAGACGTTTAGTTTTCTGGTCATTACGATAGGTTCGAGAACCCAAAGAGATATATTTAATAAAGCGGGAAATCAAAACACCTAAACTACCGATCAACCAAATAACTGCGCCAATCGCTACAAAGAGCGTTTCAAACTTATTGTCCCTTGCTTGTCCATTTTTATAGAAACCACGTTTTGCAATTTTACTGCCCCACTGACTAAAGGTCGTCAAACCGCTATATAAGATTTTCAAACGGGTATTTTCAGCAGCTTCCCCCGACAAGATCTTATTAAACTCATGGCTCAGCAAACCATACATTTCCATCTCATCTAGGGTTTGTAAGGCACCCCAGGTTAAAATGATCGATGTATCTCGAGGGCTAAAACCAGCGGTGAGCGCATTCACACCCACTTCATCAGGTAAGACATAAAGTGCGGGGGTATCGATTAAAAAAGTATCTGCCAGCTGCTCAGTCATACGCAGTGCAACACTTTCTTCAGGAATACTTTCAATGAGACTCAGACGTCGCGCACCTAACTGTTTTGCAAGTGAATAACCACCTAAGCGAAAGGTGTAAAAATCATAGAGAACTGAAACCAACATAATCAGCAGTACAGCAGCCACTAAAAATGGGCTAAGGACATGCCAATAGATAGACTGAGTGGAATCATAATAATCCACAATTAAACCGACAATTACATTAATAATTGCGACGGTCAAAAACACTGCCGCCATACACATGGTGACAGGCCAAAACATATTTTTGTTTTTTATAAAATCATAACCCACACGTCTCAATGTAATACCCTTAAGCTACATTGTCTTTTGTTTGCTCATCATAAATGAAAAAAGCGGGAAATTCCCGCTTTTTCAGTGTGTTTTCAGCAGATTATTCTTCGCGAACACCTGTTAAATCCACAGAAGCTGCATCAATGTTAACATCGATATAAGCTGGCTTTTCATTTTTTGCAGAGTCATTACGCTTACGCTCTAAAGCTGCCAAATATTCAGCATCAATACCGCCTGCCACATATTTACCATCAAATACCGAGCAATCAAAGTCTTGTAACTCAGGGACTTTCTTGGTGCGTACTGCAGATTTTAGATCTTCCAAGTCTTGGAAAATCAAGCGATCAGCACCAATAATTTCACGAATTTCTTCAACGCTACGTTCTGACGCAATCAGTTCAGATTTGGCTGGCATATCAATCCCGTACACGTTTGGATATTTCACCATCGGTGCTGCAGACGCAAAGAAGACTTTTTTCGCACCCGCATCACGCGCCATTTGAATGATTTCGTTACAAGTCGTACCACGAACAATCGAGTCATCGACCAAGAGTACGTTTTTGCCTTGGAACTCTAACTCTACAGGGTTGAGCTTTTGACGCACAGATTTCTTACGAAGTTGCTGACCCGGCATAATGAAGGTACGACCGATATAACGGTTCTTCATGAAGCCTTCACGGAATTTCACACCTAAGGTATTTGCAAGTTCTAGCGCCGAAGTACGTGAAGTATCAGGAATTGGGATCACGACATCGATATCGTGCTCATCACCCCATTCACGTAGAATTTTCTGAGCAAGTTTTTCGCCCATTTTCAAACGTGCTTTGTAAACTGAAATACCATCAATAGTCGCATCTGGACGCGCAAAATATACGTATTCAAAGATACAAGGACGATATTCAGGGGCTACTGCACACTGTTTGGTCGACATCACGCCATCAGCAGTAATATAAATTGCTTCACCCGGTGCAATATCTCGCTCAACTTTAAAGCCAAGCGCTGTAATTGCGACAGATTCAGACGCAATAATATATTCCATACCATTTTCAGTTTCACGAGAACCGTAAATTAATGGACGAATACCATTTGGATCACGAAAACCCACAAGGCCTTGACCTGTGATCATAGCAACAACCGCATAACCACCTTTGCAACGTTCATGCACACGTGAAACCACGTGGAATACATCTTCAGCGCTTGGTGTAAGTTTTGCGCGTTTTTGCAATTCGTGAGCAAATACGTTTAATAATACTTCTGAGTCTGAATCGGTGTTCATATGACGTAAGTCAGTCTTGAACAAGTCATCATGAATTTCAGCAGCATTAGTTAAGTTACCATTATGTGCAAGCGTGATGCCATAAGGTGAGTTTACATAGAATGGCTGAGCTTCAGCACTGCTTGAAGAACCAGCAGTTGGGTAACGAACATGGCCAATACCATAATTACCCTGTAATGCACGCATATGACGTGTGTGGAACACATCACGCACCATACCCGTATCTTTACGCAGGAATAAACGACCATCCTGACAAGTTACGATCCCGGCTGCATCCTGTCCACGATGTTGTAACATCGTTAACGCATCAAACAACATTTGGTTAACAGGTGATTTACCAGCTATACCAACTACTCCACACATAGCAACCTCGCAGACAAGCTAGGGTTAATAAAAAGGATTATTTGTTGACTCACCCGATCCAGAACGTCCGTGCTTGTTCTGCGACTCAGATGGGAGGTCTGAAGATTTCTGAGCATCTTCAGACTGAATATGATGAAGTGCTTGATTTGCAGCATCTTTGGACAATTCGGTTGCCCAAGGCGCATATGGCAATAATGACTGAACCATTTTAGATTGTTTCCAATGTGGTGAACTTTCTACCCAAGGACCTAGCCCCTGCATAGTGATCAGCACCACCAACAATCCTTTTAAGCTTCCAAAAACACCACCTGCCAGTCGATTTAACGGACCGAGCTTTAATGTTTTCAAAATACTGTTCAATAACCATGTCGCGACCCAAGTCATGACTACAATCAACAATACAATAAATGCGAACGCGGCAATCTTCTGTACCACTGGATCTGTACTTAAAGATGTCATCGAAGGTGCAAGGACGGTTGCATACTTTGCCGCAATGACAAGTGCAAGAATCCATCCAATGAAGTTCGCAAAGGCTTTTACAAATCCTTGACGCAAACCGTTAAGCCCTCCAATGAGCAAAATAATCAGTATAAAGATATCAATGGTATTCATGATATTTACAATGCGTCTACGCAGTCTTTTACAAGTGTCGGACCTGTATATATGAGGCCACTATACACTTGTACAAGGCTTGCTCCTGCTTTTTGTTTCGCAACAGCATCCGCGCCCGACAAAATACCACCAACACCGATCAATGGAATTTGACCGTTTAATACTTTAGCAAAAGCCGCCAAACATGCCGTACTTTTTTCAAAGACTGGTGCACCGGATAGACCACCAGCTTCATCACCAAATGGAAGGCCTTCAACACCTTCCCGTGACAAAGTCGTATTGGTGACAATCAGACCATCAATTTTAAATTTTAACAATTGTTGGGCAATAAAATTAATGTCTTCAGGTTCTAGATCTGGTGCAACTTTAAGTACTAAGGGTACATAATGTTGATTTTCATCCGCCAACTCGAGTTGACGTTTCTTGAGCGTCTCTAACAGTTCAGTCAAAGCATCACCGCTTTGTAAGCTGCGAAGATTTTTTGTGTTAGGAGATGAAATATTAACGGTAATATAAGAAGCGTAGTTATAAACTTTTTCTAGACAAATCAGATAATCGTCAACTGCTTTTTCAACAGGTGTGACTGCATTTTTACCGATATTGATCCCAAGTACACCCTTAAATTTTGCAGCTTTGACATTTTCGATCAACTGATCCACGCCATCGTTGTTAAAACCCATGCGGTTAATAATGGCTTTTGCTTTCGGTAAACGAAATAAACGAGGTTCAGGGTTCCCTGATTGTGGAAGTGGTGTAATTGTACCAATTTCAATAAAGCCGAAGCCCTGGCTCGCCAGCGCATCGATATAAGCACCGTTTTTATCAAGACCGGCTGCTAAACCAACAGGATTAGGAAATTCGATTCCCATACATGTCACTGGTTTAGACGCCACGTTTTGACGCATCATTCCCATCTTGTGAGAAGATTTCAACAGCGATAATGTCAGCTCATGTGCACGCTCTGGTGCTAAAGTAAACAACAAAGGGCGGGCTAGAGAATACAACATATCTATAAAAGTCTACTGCTTTTTAAGTCGGCATATTATAGGCACAGCACAGATAAAACACCATGCTTAGCAGATCTTTATTTTTACCGATTATTGTACACTCGCTGTTAATTTAACCTGTCCTGCTTCAGAACTTAATTCCATCTTTTCAATACTTAAGCCCATTTGAACCAATTGCGTCAAAAAATTGGCCAGAATTGCATAATTTTCATGCATCACTGCAATCTGTATTTGCTCACCGACTTGTTGAGATGCTACTGACAAGCCCTGTTGTTGCGATACACGCTGAACTTTTTCCAACGCGCTCAGTTGTGTATCACCTGCTGGCTTCATCGTGACGGCATTACTTTGCATCCAAACAACAGTATCTTTGAGTTCATTCACGCGCTTTTGTTGAAAATTTGCAGCTTTGTTCATATAAAACAGTGCCGAACCAATCGCTGCCACTACAACAAAAATTGTGGTAAAGATCACCATGACTCGTTCACGAGTAGAAAGTTGGTCTAAATAATCAGTGATGCGCTCAATTTGCCCATCTATACGTTGCTGTAGGTTTTCCATTTTTATCATTATTGTATTTTCACCAATCCAATCGCGCCGTTGGCACTTGGTTGAATATTCCCTAATTCGACTTTAAAACCTTGTTGTTTTAATTGATTAGTTAGGGTTTGTAATACTTCTGCGGAATTAGCTTTTAACTCCATATTCAGCATCGAGGATTCATAGCTCACACGATTTGCAGAAATTTGGTTTTGCATTAGAACAAGACCAACACGGCTCAGTAAGGACAGCGCCTGCGCATTGCCGGTTTGACTCTGACGCAATTGTGACTCGAACTGGCTTTTCAGCGTTTGTTCAGTGACAGGATAGCTTTGCCCAAACCAATATTTAAACTGATCAATCGCTTGTGCCGCAGTGATATTGGCCACTTTTTTGTATTGATACCAACGAACTGCATCATAGCTAAACTGTGTAATTACAGCCGCGACCAAAACTGCTGCACATGCTTTCCAATAACCGCTTACACCCGTATTGGTTTTGGCTTTCGGCAAAACATTGAGTGGATGTTGTTTCGGTTTTTTTATATTGGGTAATTCATAATGAAACGATTCAATGTGATCATGCGTTACAGTGGCTTCAAGACTATGCGTCTGATCTGAACTTAGATTTGAAATCTTATAGTTCGGCTGACCAATTTGATAATCTAAGTACAATGCCAAATCATCAACAGACTGACCGACATATTCACTATTTCGGACCAATAAATGACCGCTGACATTTGCCAAAACATGTTGCCCTGCTTCTGGACTTGGCAAGACCAAAAAGTCAGGTAATAACGAAATGACTTTCACAGGGATTAGTGTCAAAGCATGCTGCATCGTTTCGACTGCACTATGCGCAACCCCCATGACCGTTAATTCATCTGGACTTTGAAAATGATGCAATACTTTCATTGCATCCAAAGGCAAAATGACATATTCCTCAAGTAAATATTTTACGCCGTCTGGGCCAAGTTTTTTATATTGGTTTTTTGGAAAATTTTGCTGAATGATTTGTACATCACGACTTGGAAAGAAAACAACCGCTTCCTTTCCCGCATATGGCTGAATTTCCTGAATCAATTGTTCAAGTGTCGATGACTGCTTCCAGAAATCCCCTTCTGACCATTGCCAAACCCCATTGGCTTCGGGCATCCATAAATACAACATTAATTTTTCTGCCGTTTTAATTGGTTTTTATGTTGATGGTATAAACGTTTTAATTTGTGTTGATAACCCTGGAGCAATGACCGCTTGTTCATAAATGCGCGCTTCTGCCAAAGCATAGGGATTAAAATATTCTGAGACCAAAACACTGGCCATATGTGCCACAACGTTCATATGGCACACCACCACAATAGACTCATACGGTAAATGTGACAACCATTCCACTGCAACTTTGGCATCATCTTCCGGTTTGATGGCATTACAAATAACCACAGGCACATGTGGAAAATGTTTTTGCAAAGATGAAAGTGTTTGCTGCGCACGCAGTAGCGGACTCACCACAAAAACGTCTGGTTGAATTATATCTTTCAAATATGCTGCAGTTTCTGCCGCTTGAGTTTGTCCGCGCGCTGTTAAAGGACGCTTTTCATCAATCCCCATTACTGGCGGAGCAGCTTCGCCATGCCTAACCAATGTCAGTTGCATAAAATTTCCTTATTCTATTCCGCACATTATATACAGCCAGTATGACAAAGCTATGTGTATTGCATATTAATCAGCAAACTTAAACTTGCTGATGTGGCAAGACAAATTCAACATCACTGCGATGGCCATTTTTCATCAGTGACAATGCAATATTCAGTGCCGGTGCACCTTCAAAAATCACTTCGTACAAGGCACTGGTAATTGGCATATACACACCCAACTCCTCAGAGCGTGCGCGTACTTGCACAATGGTATTAATCCCTTCCGCAGTTTGTCCCAGTTCTTTGGTGGCTTGTTCTAAGCTTTTACCACTACCGAGTGCAAAGCCGACTTGGTAATTGCGGCTGAGTGGACTACTACAAGTTGCAAATAAGTCACCGACACCAGATAAACCTAGGAATGTTAATGGGTTTGCGCCTAATTTCACTGCAAAGCGGCTCATTTCTGCCAAAGCACGTGTCAAAATCATACTCTTGGTATTTTCACCGACACCATAAGCCGCAGCTAGACCCATCGCGACTGCATAGATATTTTTCAGAGCACCGCCCAATTCCACGCCATGCACATCATCACTGGCAAATACACGGAACAACGCACTGTGTAGCGCTTGTTGAACTGCATAACGAACCAGTTCAGATTGGCTTGCAATCACAGTCCCCGCAGGTTGTCCTGCAACAATTTCCTTCGCCAAGTTTGGCCCTGAAAGCACACCATAAGGGACTTCAGGAAGTTCTTCACGAATAATATCGCTCATAAAGCTAAAGGTATTGGCTTCAATACCTTTGGTTAAAGACACCACTGCTTGTGAGGTTATAAAAGGTTTGATCTGCTGTAAAACACTACGGAAAGAATGGCTCGGAATAGCCACTAAAATAATGTCACGATTACATACTGCTTTTTCTAAATCTGAAACAGCGAGCAAACCGGCTTCTAATTGAAAATCTGGCAAGTAACGTTTATTGATATGTGTTGCATTGATATCCGCAGCCACCGCCTCATCACGAATCCATATCATGGTGTCACAGCCATTACGTACTGCAGTATTGGCCATCGCAGTACCAAAACTCCCACCACCCAACACCGTAACACGCAGTGCCGTTTTTTGGTCTACTGACACAGGGCTAACAAGACTTGCAAAATCAAGTTCTGACATTGTTCTTTTATCCTAATTTCTTTACTGATCGGTCTTGTTCAATCGACCTATTTTTCACTTTTATTGGTTTGCTTTATGCCAATGGCTTACAAAATCAGCAGACTGTATTTCAGCACGCGGTGGAATTGCTTTCACTGCTGTACCGATATAAATAATGCCTGAAATCAAATCGTTTTCCGTTAAACCCAAGGCTTGTTTAAACAATTTAGATTCAACCACCGCCCCACTACGCCACATAGTTGAAAAGCCCTGTGCTTGTAAAGAGAGCAAAAAGTTTTGTACTGCTGCGCCTGAACTTAAAATTTGTTCGAAATGCGGAACTTTGGGATGATCTTGTAATTGAGTTAAAGCCAAAACCAATAGTGGCGCACGAAATGGATGGTGTTTCACACGTTCCAACTGCGCTTCTTCTGTTTGTCCAGTATCGGCTAAAGCATGTGAAAGCAACTCACCAAATGCTTCACGTTCAGTTTCAGGAATAATCACGAAACGCGTAGGCTTAAGACGATGATGATCTGGCGCCGTTAAAGCGGCTTGAAACGCATTTTCCAATTGCTCAGCATTCGGCGCAGGTTCAATTAAATGACCAATCGACTGACGCTGATGAATATTTTGATGAACTGTATCAACTGCTGATTTTAGAATTGACATCTATACACTGTACTTTAAAACGTTTGCTCAAGATTAGCATATTCTCAATAACTTACTCTAGAATGTTTGCATCAGACTCGGTGCTTATTTGTTAAGTCAGCTTTATTCACAGATTTACTATAAAAAAACCGCATAACTTGTACAGCAGTTCCCTGTTCTATAAGAAATTTTATGTTCAAATAAATCAAATTGTTTCTAACTCGGGGCACCGTATGAAAAAATTCAACAAAACTGTTGCCATTGTTAGCACGCTAAGCGCAACTGTGCTTTTAGCTGCATGTACATCTACGCCAACAAAATCTTTAGCGATTCAAAAACCAAATAATCAATATGAAGTGACTGCCGTAGGTAAAACCAGTTTAGCGGCAAAAAATAATGCAATTGCAGCTGCAAATAGTACCTGTGGTAAAAATGCGACCCCTGTCGTGGTGGATGAAAAGCAAGAATACAACGGAGTTTTAAAAGGCGTGGTCGATGAAAAGACAGGTCAAATGATTCAGGCGGCGGCTGGCGTACTTGGCACCATTACTGGAAATAGCGGCAGCATCAGCAAAGATGATGATTACCAAACCGTACTAACCTTTAGTTGCCGTGCAAACTAAAACGCTAGTCTGTGATTTTGTTTTGCCATTAACTCAAAATGAAATAGTCGACATGAAATAAAAAAGCCTGCAAATCTGCAGGCTTTTTAGAAGCAAAATTAGCAATAACCGTCTAAACGGGTTAAAGGTAATTTTTGACCAATGGCTTTTTCAATTTCAGGTAATGAAAAAGCATCATCTTCAGACAAGAAACTAATACTCACACCACGAGTACCCGCACGACCTGTACGACCGATACGGTGTACATAATCATCAGACTGTTCAGGAAGTGTGAAGTTCACTACATGAGAAACACCATCGACATGGATACCACGACCCGCAACGTCTGTTGCAATCATGATGTTATGTTGACCATTTTTGAACTGATCAAGCATTTTCAAACGTTTATCTTGAGCGATTTCACCTGACAACATCACCACTTTATAACCATCTTTTTTGAGGTGATCATAAAGTTTACGCACTTGATCACGACGGTTGGCAAAGATCATGACCTTTTCAATTGGTTCATCACGTAAGATGTCTTCCAATAATTTATATTTATCAGACTTCGCCACCATGTAGACACGTTGCTCTACATCTGCATTGGTTTTTTTCTCAGGTTCAATTTCAACAGTTACTGGTTCAAACAACCATTGCTGTGCCAAATTTAAAACGTCATAACTAAATGTTGCAGAGAACATCAAAGTTTGTCGTTGTTCTTTACGTGGTGAAAAGCGCACGATACGTTTCACTGAAGGAATAAAGCCCATATCTAAAAGACGGTCAGCTTCATCGATCACTAAAAATTCAATTTGATCGAGCCAAACTTCTTTTTGTTCCACAAAGTCAATTAAGCGGCCTGGGGTTGCAACCATAATGTCGACAAAATTACGATTTAATAGATTTTTTTGCTTATCAAAATCTACCCCACCGAGCAAAGTCATGACATTGAGATCAGTGTATTTCACTAAATCTTTTGCATCACTTTCAATTTGCAAAGCAAGTTCGCGCGTTGGTGCAAGAATCAATGCACGCGGTTCACCACGATAACGCTGTTCTTTAATTGGATTATTCAACAAGTCATTGATCACACTGACCAAGAAAGCCGCAGTCTTCCCAGTACCAGTTTGAGCACGACCAATAGCGTCATGTCCAGCCAATGTAAATTTTAAAACCTTTTGCTGAATAGGCGTCATATCCTTAAAACCCAAAGCATCAATGGCTTTTTTAAGGTTCGGATGTAAATTTAAGGTTTCAAAACCTGATGACATATAGATGTGCCCTAATTGAATAATCACAAAATTGCTGAAGCATTATAAACAAAAAACGCCCCAATTTACATTGGAGCGTTTTTGAGTACATTCAGACGATTAGTCTAAAGGTTGTACTTCTTCAGCTTGGAAGCCTTTTTGACCTTTAACAACGCTGAATTCTACGCGTTGGCCGTCACGAAGTGAACGGTGGCCTTCGCCCATAATTGCGCGGAAATGAACGAATACGTCGTCGCCGCCGTTACGTTGAATAAAGCCAAAGCCTTTAGTGTCGTTGAACCATTTAACAACGCCTTGTTCACGAGCTGTCATAAGTTAATCCTTATCGTATTTAAAAAAGAAGGACCACCCGGTGTTGCAAACAGCAGACCAAACAAGGTTAAAAAAAATATTTTTATTTCTAAGCTTGTAATCATTCTGTAAAACTATCAACAAAATCCCGGTTACATCCAAATATATCAAGAGTTAAGAGGCTTCACAGCCAACAAAAATCTTAACAACGCAACGAGCTTAACACGGGTTTACCGCAATTAATAGATTTTTTTGATCTATTTTCCTTTTGAATATTCTTATTTTTTCACATCGTTTGAGTTATAAATCACAAAGGATTTTTACCTATTTTAGGTTGGGATTTGGCACTGTATTTGCTAATATTTCCATTGAAATGTAAACATGTTGGATCTGCTTCGTGAGTGACAGCCAAAATTCGCTTTTAACTGTAGATGCAATGGGTAAACCCTGCCCGATGCCACTATTGATGCTCAAAAAAGCTTTAAAGAAAAGTCCAGACCAATCTTTATTGTTAAAGTCATCCGATCCGCACAGCCAACAAGATGTATCACGATACTGTCAAATACATCAGTTAAACTGTGAAATGCGCAAAATTTCCGATTCTGAGTTTCATTACTTGATTGAATCTTAAAAAGATTCAGTTAAACTAAATTGCTTCATAATTGAATAAAAGTTTACATTTCTATACCCAATTTTCCATAATTTACGGAAATATTGGATTAAGATGAATCTTAGTTATTGGGCTTACCCATTTTAATTCTCAAGGAGAAAACATGAGTGACAGCAGCAATCAATTGATGCCCCTGTCATTATCGGCACCTGGGGTGAATCTTGGTGCTTATATTAGTACTGTTAATCAGATTCCAATTTTATCGGCCGAACAAGAAAAAGAGCTGGCCGAACGTTATTATTATGACCAAGATTTAGACGCAGCTAAAATGCTGGTGATGTCACATCTTCGTTTTGTTGTGCATATCGCACGTAGCTATGCAGGCTACGGCTTGCCACAAGGTGACCTGATTCAAGAAGGTAACTTGGGCTTAATGAAAGCGGTAAAACGTTTTGACCCAAACATGGGCGTACGTCTCGTATCTTTTGCTGTACATTGGATTAAAGCAGAAATTCATGAATATGTGATTCGTAACTGGCGTATTGTCAAAATTGCGACCACTAAAGCGCAGCGTAAATTATTCTTTAATTTACGTAGCTTAAAAAAGTCCTCTAAAAAATTAACTTTGGCTGAAGCACAGTCGATTGCCAATGACTTAAATGTAACACCTGAACAAGTCTTGGAAATGGAAGGCCGTTTAACAGCTTATGATGCTGCCTTTGAAGCTCAAGGTGATGATGACGATGAAGGTTCAACCCATGTCGCTCCTGCCCTTTATCTCGAAGATAACCGTTACGACCCTGCGCGTTTAGCGGAAGATGAAGATTACGAAGAACAAAGCACTTCAGCTTTACATGAAGCCATGGATCAGCTGGATGACCGTTCACGTAATATCTTACAACGTCGCTGGTTAGATGACGAAAAGTCGACGCTACATGAATTGGCGGCGGAATATAATGTATCTGCTGAACGTATTCGTCAGTTGGAAAAAAATGCGATGGAAAAAATTAAAGTCGCAATGTCCTCAAACTAAGTTGAAGGCTTCTCCGGTCATTCTTAAAAAGAGCATTTCGATGCTCTTTTTTATGTCTGAATAGTATTGAATGACAGACTGTAACCCAAAAACTTTGGGCATTTTTGCTTTAACCCTGCGTGCTAAATATGCTATGGTTATGCGCAAATTTTGTTAAGGTGAATGCACATGTGGATTGCCATTTCCGCACTTAACTTAGCTTTTGCTGTAATGCTTGGTGCCTTTGGTGCACACGGATTAAAAGCTCGCGCGACTGAAGCCCAATTGGCTTGGTGGCAAACTGCAACGGACTATTTCTTTTATCATGCACTAGGCTTACTTGCCCTCGCGATCTTATCCAAAGTCATTCCCCAACTTCCAATTAAAGCTAGTTTCCTCCTTATACAAATTGGTATTTTCTTCTTCTGTGGTTCTTTATATGTGATGGCTCTAGGTTTACCACGCAGTCTCGGTGCAATTACTCCAATTGGTGGAGCGTTGATGATTGCTGGATGGCTCATATTGGCCTGGAATGCATTTAAATACGCAAAATAATTAACAGCAGATATTGACCTTACTCAATCGGTAAGGCAGCAAGAACGGAATCCACAAATGCAAATTTATTTAAACGGCGAAGCTACACAAACCGAATGTGTCAACCTCTTGCAATTGGTTCAACAATTACAACTGGAAGGCAAACGCTTCGCTGTTGAAAAAAATGAAATGATCATCTCGAAAAGTAAATTGGAACAAACCCCAATTGCAGAGCAAGATCATATTGAAATTATTCATGCCGTAGGTGGCGGCTAAAATGGAGCTCCCATGGAAGATACACCCCTAATCATTGGTTCACGTACATTTAATTCACGACTTTTAGTTGGTACAGGTAAGTACAAGGACTTAACGGAAACTGACCAGGCCATTCAAGCCAGTGGTGCTGAAATTGTGACCGTTGCCATTCGCCGTGTGAATATTGGTCAGCATCCAGACCAGCCGAACTTGCTTTCTGTAGTTCCACCTGAAAAATATACGATTTTGCCAAATACAGCAGGTTGTTTCGATGCGAACAGCGCGGTTCGTACTTGTATGTTGGCGCGTGAACTCTTAGATGGTCACAATCTGGTTAAACTTGAGGTTTTAGGGGATGAGAAAACCCTATATCCAAATGTTACCGAGACTTTAAAAGCTGCACGAACGTTGATTGACGATGGCTTTGAAATCATGGTTTATACCTCGGATGACCCAATTGTGGCACAAGAACTGGAAAGCATGGGCTGTGTAGCCATTATGCCTTTAGGTAGTCTTATTGGCTCAGGTTTAGGCATTCTCAACCCACATACTATTTCGATCATTAAAGACAATGCCAAAGTGCCTGTCTTGGTCGATGCCGGTGTGGGTACTGCAAGTGATGCAGCGATAGCAATGGAATTGGGCTGTGATGGCGTATTAATGAATACGGCAATTGCAGCTGCTCAAAACCCTGTTCTGATGGCTTCAGCGATGAAAAAAGCAGTTGAAGCTGGTCGTGAAGCTTTCCTAGCAGGACGTATGCCTCGTAAACGCATGGCAAATGCCAGTTCACCTGAAACTGGATACTTCTTTAAATAAGAACTCATTCACGGTATAAAAGAGGACTCTATTGAGTCCTTTTTTTGATTTTGAAAACCTGATAATAATGAAAATATCCCATATATTTTGTACTTTGAGTCTTTGTGCCGCATCTAGTTGGCTATCAGCCCAAGTGCCCAGCACAGCCAAATCACTTGCACCGCAAGGTTGGAACATTTTGATGGCTACGACTGGCGATCTAAACAAAGATCAAATGCCAGATGTTGCGATGATCGTGGAAAAACAAAAAGTCGATGTGGCGACCTATGATGACGATGGCAAAGTCGTTCATAACCATCCACGAAAACTCATTGTGTTTTTTAAAACCGCAAAGGGATATCAACGTATCGTTGAAAACAACAGTATCCCAGTCGCTCAGCAGCCCAATTCATGCTTACTTGATCCACTTGCTGAAGCAGAAGACATCCAAATCAGTAAAGGCAATTTACTCGTTCATTTTAGTTATTTTATGGCTTGTGGTGGCTGGGAATGGCCCCGACATAGTTATACCTTCCGTTGGCAAAATCAACGCTTTGACCTGATTGGTTTTGACTACAGTAGCTTTCACCGAGCTTCTGGTGAAGAAACATCGAAAAGTTATAATTTTTCGACCTTAAAACGTAAGGAAATTGTAGGCGGCAATATGTTTGAAGATGCAAAAACTCAAACCAAATGGTCAACCTTCAAAGCACCACAACAGCTCACGCTTAAAAATATTAACTTTGATGATTTCTATACACAGTTCGAGTACTAAGTTGAACCTGAGCAATGCCAATCTAGCAATAAAAAAACCGCCAATTTCGGCGGTCTTTTTTAATTCAATTTGAATACACAACTTAAGGAATTAAACCTTCATCTCGCATCGCAATTTGAACTGATTGGCGCTCTGCAACTTTGTTGCGTAATGCAATGATATTTTTATATGGCGTTAAATCATGACCGATGCCATTTGACCAATTTGTCAGTACAAAGAGATAAGCATCTGCTGGGCCAAAGTTATCATCGACCAAATAGTCGTTATCCGATTCACCAATCGCTTTATCGATGTATGTCAATAAACGATCAATTTCTGCATAAGCTTTTTCTTTAGCGTCTGCATCTAGTGGTGCACCAAAGAATACGGCATAAGCATCATGTAATTCTGAGTTCAAATAGCCAAGCCATTCTAAAACTTTGGCACGACCTAAACCTGATGGTGGAATTAAGTCTTGTTTTGGATCATGCTGTGCAAGGAACGGTAAAATGGCCACGTTCTCGGTCAGGATCAAACCTGGGTTGATTTCTAATGCAGGTACATAACCTTTTGGGTTGATCTCGTAATAATCCACCCCTTTTTCTGTTTTATGGTTTTTTAGGTCAACACGGACCAAATCAAAATCGACATTAATTTCATTTAAAATTATATGTGATGCTAATGAACATGCACCTGGAGAATAATAAAGCTTCATATCTGATCCTTGTTATGTACTATTCAATGTTTTAAATCTCTTCTGTCAAACTTTCAAGTGATCAAACCTGTAAATTGCAAAAAAGCGTAAATGCTGAAACACATATACTCATTGACTATTATCCATATTTAAGAAGATTTCAAGTCACTGTGTTATGCATTTTTATACTCAGTTGTTTTAACATAGCCGCGTTTAAGATTTGATGAAAAGTTACCGTGTTACAACTTAAAAAAGAACAATGGTTTTCCAATATTCGTACTGATGTACTCGCTGGCTTGGTGGTTGGACTTGCGTTGATTCCAGAATCCATCGCCTTTTCAGCTATTGCTGGGGTTGACCCTCAGGTTGGTTTGTACGCTTCGTTTTGTATTGCCGTCACCATTGCCTTTTTTGGTGGTCGTACAGCAATGATTTCAGCTGCTACGGGTGCGATGGCCTTACTCATGATCACATTGGTCAAAGATCATGGTTTGCAATACCTTTTGGCTGCCACGGTTTTAACTGGTGTGATTCAAATCATTGCTGGCTATTTTAAAGTCGCAAAACTTATGCGCTTCGTCTCGCAGTCAGTGGTGTATGGTTTTTTAAATGCACTCGCGATTTTGATTTTTGTCGCACAGCTACCTGAAATGTCAAAGATGGATAGTTTGGGCTATATCTTTATGCTTTTAGGGCTTGCGATTATTTATCTGTTTCCATATCTACCTAAAATTGGCAAAGCCATTCCATCACCGCTGATTTGCATTATTGTTCTCAGTGGCTTGGCATTATTTTTAGGTGCTGACCTGCGTACTGTGAGTGATTTGGGTAAGTTTCCAGAGACTTTACCTATTTTCTTGATTCCTGAAATTCCTTTCAATCTTGAAACCCTCACGATTATTTTTCCCTATTCCATTACCCTAGCAACAGTTGGCCTATTAGAAACCATGATGACCACGACAGTGATCAATGAAGTCACTGGAACTGAAGGAGATCGTCATCAGGAATGTCGTGGTCAAGGGATTGCTAATATTGTCAGTGGCTTTATGGGCGGCATGGCAGGTTGCGCCATGATTGGGCAGTCGATTATTAATGTTAGTTCTGGCGCGCGAACTCGCCTTTCCACTTTGGTTGCAGGTGTATTTTTGTTGTGTTTGGTGGTGTTCTTAAAAGACTGGCTGGCTTATGTCCCAATGGCTGCCTTAGTCGCGATTATGGTCATGGTGTCGTTTACCACTTTCCAATGGAATTCAGTCAAGCAATTTTCAAAGCATCCAATGTCTTTTAATGTCGTGATGATTGCTGTGGTGATCGTGGTGCTTGCAACACATAACTTGGCGTTTGGCGTATTGGTTGGTGTGCTCCTCTCTGCGTTGTTTATTATCAATCAATTAGAAAGTTCGGTAAAAGTCACATCAGAACTTAAAGACAACGTCCGTAGTTACACGGTCTATGGACAAATTTTCTTTAGTAGCTCTGAGAGTTTTTATCAATTTTTTGATTTTCAGGAGAGGGTTAGTCAAGTGCGAATTGATCTGAATCATGCACATATTTGGGATATTACTTCCGTTAATATCTTGAAGAATGTCGTGCAAAAATTTGAGTCAAAACAGATTCAAGTAGAGGTTTTTGGCTTAAATGAAGCAAGTAGCACTTTGCTTGACCGTGTCACTGTCTAATGGATTTTTGAAATATTCACTTTGAATCAAATCAATTTTCAATAAAGTGTGACCTATTGAAACCCTATGCAGGATGAATATAGCAAAGGGTTTCAATAATCAAAGTCTCATTTGTAATGACATTACATAAAATACTAAGGCTATAAAAAAGAGAAAAATTCACCATTCATTCGATTTAACTGTATAATTCATCTCATAAAATTATAACTATCAAAAATAAAACAAAGATTTGATGTGACTTTCTATTTATTTTTTTAAATTGTGGATACACAAAATTGGGGGAATTTTGATGCTATGGTTTTGGTCACGACACTGCATTCAAGCAAATCGGCTGCTGGTCTTAGCGAGTCTATTTTGCCTGCTATGTTGTTTCGCTATACCCACTTTTGCTAATCCCACCCCACAGATCTCAAGCAGTCATTGTCCTGTTGAAATTACCCATATTGCCACAGCTAAAAGCGCTGTCGAGCAAGAGCGCCCACGTACAGGTTGGCAAAATCTGCAAAAGCTTCCAGACACATGGAATAAACGTTGGCCGGACTATCATGGTATCGCTTGGTACAAAATCCAATTTAAGTTGAACTGTAATTTCCATCAGTTAAATCAACCCATCGCTATCGCCATACAAGGCATCACCCAAAGTGGACGGGTTTACATCAACGACGCCCTACTTTGGCAAGACTATATTTCAGCAGAACATTTTTCACGAAGCCAACATCAACCTAGACTATTGAACTTGCCTAGCTCGAGTTTAAAGCAAGGTGTAAATACCATTTGGGTACAAGTGTATGGTTCGCTGACCCAAAAATCAGGACTCAGCTCAGTTCAAATTGGGGAATACCAGCAAGTCTATGACACCTTTAAAATTTGGTTACTCGAACAACGACAATTAGTCGAACTCAATACGATGATTAATTTCGTCGTGGCTGTGTTCTTTTTTTTAGCATGGCTCGCCAATCGTAATGAAAGAGCTTACTTATGGTTAACCATCACAGGTATGTGTTGGGTATTTTATAGCCTGTGTATTATTTTTAATGGGCCAATTTCATTTCTAACCACCGTACAGGTCGACCGCCTACAAAATATCATTTTCTGTTTTTATACGGTTTTTGGCTGTATTGGTGCGTGGTATTTTGCAAACCATCCTTTCCCGAAAATTCAGAAAATGTTATTAAGCCTAGCCACTATCGCAGCGCTCTGTATAGGTTTTGCGCCAGAGGCTTATTTAAAGACCGTCATCCAAATTTGTTTTAGCTTCTTTGTTTTTGTCTTTGTGGCCAAATGTATTAGCTACCCCTATTTAGCGTATAAAGCCAAAATGGCTGAAACCTATTTGCTTGCAACGCTTTATCTGATTTATTTACCGATTGCGGTACATGATGCTCACTTTATGATGACCATGGAAGGTCATGCGCTCTCGCCCTATACCGGGCCAGTGACCACCCTCGTCTTGGGCGGTGTACTGGCTTTGCGTTTAGCTCGACACACCCGTCAAATTGAGCGTTTTAATAAGACCTTAACTGAAAATGTTCAACGAGCTGAACTGAAACTCGCCACTTCACTTGGTCAACAACATCAACTCGCACTTGAAAATGCACGACTTCAAGAACGAATTCATTTATCTCATGACTTACATGATGGTTTAGGCGGATCAATTGTCCGTTCAATTTTACTGTTAGAACAAAATGACAAAATTGAAAAACCACAAATCATGTCGATGCTTAAACTGTTCCGAAATGATTTAAGACAAGTCATCGATTCAGGTTCGAGTATAGGAACGAAAGTCCCAGACACCCCGATCGAATGGGCGGCACCGATTCGCCATCGCTTTGTACAGCTCTTTGAAGAATTAGACATGAGCTCGAGCTGGAAAATTGCTGCCGAATGGATTCACTCACCTTCTGCGACCCAATGTCTCAATTTGACTCGTGTCGCAGAAGAAACCCTGACCAACATTTTAAAGCATAGTCGGGCTAGCAAAGTTCAAGTCAGTTTGTTCGAAACAGAGACTCAACTGATATTACGTATTGAAGATAATGGTATCGGCTTCGACCCTAATGATGTTGAACAAGGTCTACATGTTGGTCTACATAGTATGCAAACACGAATCCATCGTATCGGTGGTGAACTTAAAATACAGTCACAGCCGGGTTGTACCGTTCTTGAGGCCATTTTACCGTTTAAGCTTGATGGTGCTGACAGTGAAGATCTTGATGAAAAAACAGCCTAGATTAATGTTAATTCATGACTTTTGAGCTGAGCATTTGACTGTACATGGCAAATGCTCAGCACGGCTCCAATCGGTAAGATTGAGCAAAAAGCGGATTTATTCACGGTAAAAATTTGACTTGTGTATCTCAGGACTTAAAATACGGCATTCGAATTTTTTACATTTGCCAAAGTTATGTCGAACGATCAATTAGACCAGCACGCAGTAGATCTGGATAACCTGAACGAACACCGTGAAATCGTGACGTTTATGCGCCGCTCTGCGCCACTTAATACTTCGCAACGTACTGCGCTGGAACAATATGGTCATCTAATTTTGGAATATCCTGTTGGGGATTTGCGTCAGCATTTTGAACACCCTGAACGCCCATTAACTGTTGAGATCGGTTTTGGTATGGGGCGTTCTTTGGTATTAATGGCAAAAGCAAACCCTGAACGTAACTTTGTCGGTATTGAAGTACATGTTCCGGGTATCGCTCAATGTGTGTATGAAGCAGGTCTTGCAGGGTTAACTAACCTTCGAGTATTAGATGCTGATGCCATCCAAGTGCTACGTGAAATGCCAGATAACAGTATTAACACTGTGCAATTATACTTCCCAGATCCATGGCAGAAGAAACGTCATTTCAAACGTCGTTTTGTATCTCATGACCGTATGCCATTGGTTGAAGAAAAATTAGAAATCGGCGGTACATTCCACTCAGCGACTGACTGGGAACCGTATGCTGAATGGATGATCGAAGTACTTGAAGAACGTCCACGTCTTGAAAACCTTGCAGGTAAAGGCAATAGCTACCCTCGTCCAGACTGGCGTCCGCAAACTAAGTTTGAACGTCGCGGAATTGAAGCAGGCCATAAAATTAATGACTTCATCTTCAAAAAAGTATATTAATTTTTGAATGAAGCAAAAAACCACCGTTAGCGGTGGTTTTTTATTGCTGTTTTTGATCTAAGATTTATCTGTGTTGTATCAAATCATATAAAACGAATAACCACTAAGCTACTTGCGCTTGGAGCTGACTTTGTCGAATCATATCCACGGCTTTTTCAGCAATCATCACTGTCGGTGCATTGGTATTGCCATTCACCACAGAAGGCATGATAGATGCATCGACGACACGAAGGTTTTGAATCCCGTAGACTTTCAATTCAGGGTCAACCACTGACATCTCATCTACGCCCATCTTACAACTACCGACAGGGTGATAAACCGTATCCACACGTTGACGTAAGATTGCACGTATATCATCATCCGTTTTGACCAGTGAGGTAAATAAATCTTGCTGATAATGACTCGATAAAGACGGCGACATCATTAATTGCTGCGTCAACTTAAAGCCTTGTACCAAATCTTCTAAATCCTGTTCATCCCCTAAAAAGTTTGGATCAATCAATAATGGATCATTGACACTAGAACCACTTAGTTTGATCGTGCCGCGACTTCTTGGATTGAGCAGACACACATGACACGACAAACCATGACTTGCATGAAATTTCCGTGCATGGTCATCTACTAACGCCACGACAAAGTGTAATTGCAAATTTGGAATGGCTAAATCGGGTGAAGACTTTAGAAAACCACCACATTCTGCAAAATTTGAAGCAATCATGCCCGCCGTTCCTTACGATAGCGACTGATCTGCTTGAACATATCAATTGAGCCGGGTAAGGACATGCCAAATGTGCCTTGGTATTCCTTGACTTTATAACCAAAAATGAAATCGGGATGATCGTGGAAGTTCTTTCCTACACCCGGTAGATGGTGTTTCACTTCAATACCATGCGCTTGGAGCTCGGCCTGATCGCCTACTCCAGACAACATTAAAATCTGCGGTGATTGCATCGCTCCGGCACTGAGCACGACTTCACGTCTGGCTTTTAGGTGTTTCATTTGCCCTGCATGTTGTACTTCTACGCCAGTCGCAACTTGATGTTCTATGGTAATTTTATGCGTTGTTGCTTTGGTCAATACCGTTAAATTTGGCCGATCTAAATGTGGAAATAAGTACGCACGCGCTACACTACAACGCTCTCCATTGATATGCGTTACCTGATAAACCCCTAAGCCTTCTTGTTCTGCGCCATTAAAATCATCAAGGACTTTATGGCCTTGCGCACGAGCCGCTTCGGTATAGCGTTGATGGAAAATATTGTCACTTTGTACATCTGTAACAGATAGAAGGCCGTCATTACCGTGGAATTCATTGTGTATTCGGTTGTTATTTTCTGAGCGAATAAAATAGGCCAAGACCTCGTCGTATGACCAGCCAGTATTGCCCTGTGCCGCCCATTGATCATAGTCATTTTTATGTCCACGAATATAAATCATGGCATTAATACTCGATGAACCACCAAGGCATTTTCCACCTGGTTGATAGCCTTTACGACCATTCAAGCCAGCTTGAGGCACAGTTTCAAAGGCCCAATTATTGATCTTGGTCGGCAAGCTCACCACGCATGCAGCTGGAATATTGACCGTCCACTGATCACCTTGCCCACCTGCTTCTAGCAAGCACACAGATATATTCGGATCTTCACTGAGGCGTGCAGCCAGTACGCACCCCGCACTTCCGCCACCAATCACAATATAATCAAAATTCCATTTTTGACATTATTTTCATCCAATTGATTCTTTTTATAAATGCACAATAAGTGATTTAACGCTGACTGAAAAGTTTCTTTTTTAAAATTGTAAGCGTGCTACTGTGCAAGAAGGATGAAACTAATGATCGAAATTTTGCCTCAAGCGTCACTCATGCAAGGTAGCAAAAATATCTGTCAAAATGATCGATGGATTTAATACACTCAGACTTGGTCTTTATTCTTTTAATCCACAGACGTTTTAAAAGCACAGTAAGCCGCATAGCTAAAGATTTGACTGAAACAATAAACTTGATCAAAGCCTATTTCCGTTAGTAAGCTTTGATAATGCTGCTGGCTAATCAGTTCAAAATCATCTTCTAAACGCTGCATCATTTTTGTCGCTTGCGCAGCAGATAAACCTTGCATTTGGCAAAATTCAGGCAGGACACGCTGCTCAAAATTCGAATGAGTTTGCATCAAGTCAAAACTTAAAAAAATGCCATGCGGTTTAAGTAATTCAAAAGCTTTAGTTAAAAATTCATTTTTTTCGGACAATGGAATGAAATGCGTCACCAAGATACTCAGCACCGCATCAAAACAACTTACTTCCTCAAAAGCAGTATGACTGCCCAAAACAAAATTGACGCGATGCAACTGTCCAGCGGCTTCAACGCGTTGCCGTGTTTGATTCAGCATATTTTCAGACAATTCTGTAACGGTAAATAACCATGTTGGATTCAAGGCCATGAGATAACCCAATTCATAGCCCGTCCCACATCCAATGATCAGTACATGGGCACCTTCAGCGACATGGCAATTCAACACCGCCTGAATTTGTTGATGGACAAGTTCATAGCCGGGAATTAATTTTCGTATATGTGCATCATAACTTTCGACCACTTGTGGGCTATTAAAATCTTTTGCCATGTAACATCCTGTTTGACATGTATGTCTAAGCTAATAAATATTCATTATTCTATATGGATTGTTTATTTCTGATGATACCCAAGAATCTGCTGACTCAACATTTCATAGACCGCTTTCAGATCGACTTGATCAGCTTGCTCAAGCATATTGGCATGCATCTGCATGATATTTTGATCCCCACGCATTGCAGGGCCTGTTTGCATGTTACGTGGTTCAGCCTGAGTAGCTTTATTGGCTGTCTCTAAAATCAAAGGATAAAGTAAGCTAAATTCGACTTGTTTTGCATCAACAATCTGCTTTGCCATGTCATAACAATAATTACTAAAATTACAGGCAAACACCGCAGCAAGATGCAGACTCAAGCGCTGTGCCGAATCATATTGATAAACCCTTTGGCTAATGCTGTTTGCTAAATCTGTAAGTGTCGTCAAATCTGCAGAGTCGGCCGCTTCTACAAAGATCGGTGTCGACATCCAGTCCACATCTCGATCTAAACTAAAGGTTTGTAAAGGATAAAACACCCCTGCTCGCGAATGCTGTTGGGTCAGTACCGTGATATTGGTGCTACCTGACGTATGCACAATCAAAACTTGTGGCAAATAAGCTTTCACTTGATGAATAACGGTTGCAATCGACTGGTCGCTCACCGCAATGATCAAAAGATCAATCTCAGCATTCAACTTAGTTGGGGTATGAATAGCTTCTGCACCTACTCTTGCTGCAAGTTTTTCTGCATTATCAAAATTTCGCGCATAAACTTGCACAATGTGATGTTGTGGATGAAGCACATTGAGCAAATGATGTGCAACACGACCTGCACCCACAATACTGATTCGCATATAGTTTTAACTCATTTTGGATGGCTACAGCATGTCAGGAAAATATCCGACGTGCAAATCGAGTCGTATCGATAGAATAATTTATTTTCAATTCTTTACATCAGTTTCGCTCAGATAAGACAAAAAGGGATGCGCTTCATCCCTTTTGCTAGACGTCAATCTGAGTCTGATTCGTATCTTGCCCATTTCAATCTAGACAATATCCACGATATGCGCTTTAGCTTTTACGATTTACCAATGATTTGATTCAGAGTCTGTAGGTATTGTTCTGCATCTCGGCGCGCATTGAATTTCTTTTCAAATACACCTGTGTTTTGCACACTGTTCGGTGTGTATTCTACCGAAACAACAAAGGTATCAAGCAAATCTCTATTAATCCGAATTGCAATAATATGATGTGAGTTTAAATAAAAACCTTCATCAACCTTAACTAACATGACCCGCCTCAAAAATCCCACATAATAAAATAGATAAAAAATCTAAACATTCATAAACTTGGATGCATTACCGCAGACAGTCATTCATGTGTTAGACCTATTTTATTGTAACGCTATTATGTGATTTATGTTGCAATTATTATGCAATTTAAATAAATGCTCAGAGAAAATTTTTGAGTTTCAGCCATCTAAACATGATTGATTTTCAATTCTAGCTAAAGATTGGATAAAAAGACTGGATATAAAAAAAGCCTGCTGCCATAGCCATGGCAACAGGCTCATTTCAGTACGACTGATTTAACTCAAATCAATCGTACAGAGAGGTTGAATGATTAAACACTTAACATGCTATTTAAGGTTTCTGATACATTCTTCGATTTCACGACAGGTTTAAGCGCTTCAAGTTCGGCTTTGACTTCACTACACTGCGGCTCTGCCAACGTGTACCAACGGGACAAAATTTGCAGTAACCGTGAACCGACAATTGGATTTTTCTCATCGAGGAATTTTGCTAATTCAACAATATGCTGCACACCAAAGCTCCAAGTGTTGACAGGATTGCTATTTAAGCCACCAGTAACCGCACGAATACGGTTCGGTACTTTCAAGTCATAGTCAGGATGAGCAGTCAGTGCCTTAATGGTTTCCGCAGTTGCTTTCGGATGTGCCGCTTGCAACATAAACCATTGGTCCATCGACAAGGCTTCATTTTTAAAGCGTGTATAGAAGGTTTCTAAAGCTTGCTGTGCTTGTGGTGCATCATTCCAAACCAATACTTTTAAAGCACCAAGACGTTCAGACATATTGCCTGTAGAGCTGAATTGTTCATAGGCCAATTCAAATACGGATGCATCGCCTTGACGTGCCATCATACTCAACATGATGTTTTTCAATGCACGAACACCCATGGCTTGTGAAAATTCTTTCTGCGCATCTGGGTCTAAAGTTGCATAAGTCTCTTTAAAGAAAGCACCTAACTCACGTGCCACACGGCTTAACAGTGCTTCACGCTGTTCTTGCACTTGGGCAGGACTGTAGTCGGTATCAATACGGCTACCTAAATAACCCTCTGTCGGTACATCGAATAAACGTGAAGCAAGTAATGGATCACGCTCAACCAATGTTGGTAATGTATTTTGAATAGCTTGGACATAGATGTCAGCATCATGGCCATTTAACAAAATACGTTCTAACAAGGTTTGGCTGGCTTGCCATTGGTTAAAACCATTCGGCTCGTACTGCATCAGGAAAGCAAGCTCTTCATCTGAATAGTTAAATTCAAGATTAACAGGTGCGGAGAAATTACGCAGTAAAGACACAACAGGCTGGGTTTTTACACCGCTAAAGATAATGGTTGCAGTATCGGTATCAAATAAATACACACCATCTTTAATGCCATTTTCAACCAATGCATCTGAGCTGAGAACCAACTGTTCACCACTCGTCGCATCAAACAATGCCAAAGCCACAGGAATAGGCACAGCTTTTAAATTTGGATATTTCGGATGAGCTTTTAAGCTTTGTTTCAAGCTTAAAGTATAGGTTTGATTTGCAGCATCGTACTCACCTTTTGCTTCAAGTTTTGGTGTACCCGGTTGGTTATACCAAATCAAGAAACTCGACAAATCTACACCAGAACCCGCTGTCAGAGCTGCTACCCAATCTTCAACAGTCACAGCTTGACCATCGTGGCGTTTGAAATATTCGTCAGTACCTGCACGGAATTTTTCTTTGCCCAAGAGTGTCGCCATCATGCGGTTAATTTCCGCACCTTTTTCATACACAGTTGCGGTATAAAAGTTATTAATTTCAACAAAATGATCTGGACGCGGTGGATGTGAAAGCGGGCCTGAATCTTCTGGGAACTGATGAGCTTTTAACACAGCAACGTCATCGATTCGTTGTACCGCAGCAGATTGTAAATCTTCTGAGAACGACTGATCACGGAATACCGTCAAACCTTCTTTTAAGCAGAGTTGGAACCAATCACGACAGGTAATACGGTTACCCGTCCAGTTATGGAAGTATTCATGTGCAATCACAGACTGAACGCGCATGATCGCAGCATCAGTGGTGTATTCTTCATCAGCAAGCACACAAGAGGTGTTGAAAATATTCAAACCTTTGTTTTCCATTGCACCCATGTTAAATGCACTGGTTGCCACGATCATATAATTGTCTAAATCATAAGGACGACCATAATGTTCTTCGTCCCAACGCATCGAATGTTTTAAAGCTTCCATGGCAATATGACATTTTGGAATGTCTTTTTCTTCTGCATAGATTTCTAAAGCAACATTACGACCTTCAGACGTCACATAAGTGTCTTTAAGTACTGCCAAATCACCAATCACACAAGCAAATAGATACGATGGTTTTTTGGTTGGATCTTGCCAAACGGTATAATGACGACCTTCACCGGTTTCACCCGCTTCAATCAAATTACCATTGGCAAGTAATACAGGAAATTTTTTATCCGCTTCAACACGTGTGGTAAATACCGATAGCACATCAGGACGGTCAGGATAATAGGTAATTTTACGGAAGCCTTCAGGCTCGTTTTGGGTAACGAATAAATCGCCTGCCGCTTGGTACAAGCCTTCGAGTTGAGTATTGCTTTCAGGATGAATCACGACTTCGGTTTCAATGACAGCTTGGTCAGGTGCATTTGAAATTACCAGTTGTTCTGCATCTACAACATAGGCATCTGCTGGCAAAACTTGACCATTTAAGCGAATTGATTTGAGTTCCAAATCACGACCCAATAACACCAAATCCCCAGCAGTTTGACGCTGCATCACTAATTTTGCATTTACATTGGTATGCTTATCAAAGACTTGAATATCTAGATCGATACTATCTACGACAAATGATGGTTTTTGATAATCTTTTAAATAAACAGTTTGGTCTGCTTCGACCACTGGATTTGCCGCAATATTCATATCTCGTCCTATTCCTTAGTTATTGCTTCATCAGCTTTTTGAACACATTGTGAATGACTTGATCATACGACAAGATGCATAAGCTGTCTTCGCATTTACAATGATTTATATATGGGCTCAGCGCATGTTGTTTTCAATCATCTTTATAGAATAATTTAAAGGCTGGCACATATTTTCGCCATGTTTAAGCAAAATAAATGCCTGAGTTGAGTACAGCTATAACAATGTGAAAATTTTTTTATCTACCTAAAATAAATAAAGCGCCTATATACTAGACAGAGAAAGTACAGGTGCTTAATCCATCTGTACGTTCAAATTATTGCGCTCAAACTTTCCTGCTTAAGACTTAGAGGATTATTGATTTTCGAAAATTAAATCGAGCGCGCTGTCATAGTCTGCAGCAAAGTAAAATTGAAATGCCGTGACTTTTGAGGTGAGGAATTGCTGAATTTCTTCCGTCGCACCCGCCACATAAATTTTAGATACTTGATGTTGCTGCGCCAGGCCAAGTAACTCGATCGTCTTTTCTAAAGTTTGATCATGCCCAATAATCAGCGCACCAACCGTACCCTGTAGCTGCTTATATAATTGCATGCGAGTGATATTGCTGTTTTTAAGTGCGTCTGACATGTGTATTCCATACAAAGAAAGGATAAAAAAGATCAAAACCTTTAGAAATCAAGCTGAATCATGCTGTGTATCAAGTTCAGTAGATTCCGCTTGGTTTCAATTCTAGAAGTTGAGATCATTAGAATTATAAGCTCAATATATACAAATATACTTTTCAAATCCAATCGCTTAGGTGATTCCTTCCAAAAAGCACCTTAGTACGTAATTCATATCAATCTTCTAATTTGTATTTGATTGCATACTTCTATTTAAACCATGCACCAAGATGTTTCTTTTTCAACAGTTTAAGCATTTTGAGAATTCATTAGACATAGCCATACGCATCAATATTATTTTGTTACTTTTAAATTAATAATTTATTTTCAATATCTTAATAAAACAATATGCCGTTTATCTGCTTTAAAATGTCTACTCAAAACATTTGAGCATGCGTTTTGCATCTACTTAATTGCCAAAAGCAAAATCATCAGGCTAAAACAAAAAGAGGTGCATTAGGCACTAAAAAGTCGCGTCTAAAAAAGTGCAAGCCTTAATACAAGCCAAACAAGTTGGAGAGGAGGACGAATCGATCCCATGCCCAGCCGCCTATTAATAATCCATTCTGACTAAAAGCTGCATCATTACTATGCAGTTTTTTATTTGTCGACATATCGGCTGAGCTGCCGCAACTGAAATTGCAAACCCGTCTTTAAACAGAGATGTGTATAATCAATTTAACCTTTCAAGAAACGCTAGCAACATGTTCAATATTCTACGCAAACAAATGGATGAAAGTACACAATGCCCGTTGTGTCGTGCATCAATGTATTGGGTAGATGCTGAAAAATTAGATGAGCAAGAATTTAATTTTTATCAGTGTAGCCACTGTCATCATCAAATATTTCCAGAACAGCAATACAACTGTCATTGTGAAAACTGTCAGGCTGCGCGAAAAAAACTACTGAAAGAAACCCGTTTACAAGAACAGCGTAAACTCAAAAATAAAGATATCGTTGAACGTGAATTAAGTGAACTGAGTTTTTTACAGAAACTCTTTTTGCTGGCTTTATTGGATAATCACGTCCAAGAACATACGGCGCATCAAGAATTTATCGACTGGGACGCTATTAAGTATCATAACATCAGCCCGAATTATTTCTTCCAACAGTCGCTCAAAAAGCATCTCGTGCATGAGCAAATTTTGATTGTGAAAGATGATGCGCTACAAGCTGAACAGTATTATATCAATGTCCGTCTGGATGGCTATTCGGAGCCCAGTCTTTTTAGCGTAGCGCAGCAACTCCGTCATTGGTTTTATGAAAATTTAGCCTTGGGTGTTCCCTTTAAAAGTGCTGACGAAGTGAAAGAGTGTTTGTATCTCCTACTGTTTCAAGAAATTGTGCAATTCATGCAGTTTTATTGTAAGACATGGGGTATTCAAATTGCAGGAAATAAAAGCTTTCAAGTGTTCTGTTATCGCCTACTCGACCATCTAGCGGTTGGGCAGATTTACTATATGATTCAGTCAGCACTCGAATATCTACATAAACAAAAAGCCCTGCAAGTTCGTAATGAAAATTTCATTAACACCAATCTGTTAAAAAAGACCTTACAGCAATACCGTGAACGTGGCTTACAGGAAAAATGGGAAACTTTTACCCTCCCTCGTCCGCCACAACTCCCCTTTAGTAAAATGAGTGAAATTTTGCTCTTTAACTTTTTAGGACTCGATGAAAGTATCTTTGTGCAACCAATACGCCATGCTTGGAAAAAAATCGAACCTCGCTTAAATTTTTATTCCACAAAGCGTTGCATGTACTGTGGTTCACAAGAACTCTCTGTCGATTATGATGCCGCAGATTATGTGACCCTGTTCTGCCGTAATTGTAAACATCAAGACCATTACTTCACCCGCTAAGGGAGAAAACGATGAATCAATCTGAAAATTTTGAAACGACCATGAACAGTGAATTGACTGACTTAAATAGCCCGCTTTTACAAAGCGTCATCAATGCGTGGATTGAACTTCAATCCAAACAACCTTTGGTGCATATCATCACCAATGCAGTCGCGAGCAATTATGTGGCCAATGTCCTTTTAGCTGCGGGTGCTTCTCCTGCAATGATTGACAATCCCTTTGAAGCTGAAAGCTTTGCCTCGATTGCCAGTGCATTGAATATCAATTTAGGCACGCCAACGTCTGAACAAATGCAGGCCATGCAAATTGCTGCACAAACAGCACAAAATTTAAATAAACCTTGGGTGCTTGACCCTGTCGGTTATGGCCCCGTTTTGCCATGGCGATCTGAAATGGTTGACCAATTACTCCAATACAAGCCAAGTATTATTCGCGGCAACGCATCAGAAATTAGCGGTCTTGCAGGTAACCAAGGAGAATCACGTGGTGTAGATAGCACGCTCAATAGTGCAGAAATTTATTTAAATGCTGTGCCCTTGTTAGAACACTGTGAATGTGTGGCAATTTCAGGCGAATCAGATTTCATCTTATCGAAAGAAATGAATGCAGTGATACAGATTAATGGTGGATCTTACTTACAACCCAAAGTGACGGCTTCTGGCTGCGCTTTAGGTGCGTTAACAGCGGCGTATTGCGCCGTAAGTGAAACGCTAACTGCTGGCACGATCGCAGCACATTTGCACTTTGCGATTGCGGGTCAAAAAGCTTATGAAATTAGCTCAAGTGTCGGCAGTTTTAATGTTGCATTTTTAGATGAAATTTATAATCTCAATGAAGATGATTTCAATCAACTTGCCAACATGCAAATTTATTCACTATAAAGCTATGATACCTTGAGAAAACAAAAACAGCTTGAGTATAGGACTCAAGCTGTTCAGGGATTCATACTGTTTTGTACTAATTAATATGCAAAAAAATTTACTGTGCCGTACTGTCACTTGCAGCATTGGCATCAAACATTTCTGAATCTTCGATCGTTTCTGTTGGATTACTCAAAATCATGTCTAGGTCATAGTCCCCCGCATAGACAATATTTTTTATTTTTGAACAGTCGCCATCACTCATTTCATAATTTAAGACTTTGGCTTCATCACCAATTTTAAACTCAGCACGAACAACGTTTTTATTTTCATCAAAACTCAGTTTAGGCTGAACGCCTTTTTTCGAATCTTGCTGCGGATCTTGGCTATCCGTGAAAATATCAAAATCCACATTACACGCTTGTTGCGACTGCTTACAGTTAATTTCTTCTTGCATACGTTCCGCTAACGATGGCTCAAAATAGGCAGTAAGTTGATCTTTACTCAAAGCATGCAATTTCAACTCTTGATCATAAATTTGTTTGACCAGTTTTTCGGGGGCAACACATTTCTGCGATTGCTCCTGTACTTTTTGCTCTGCTGGCTGACAAGCCGTTAAAAAGATCGCCGCGCCGAAACCGAATAATCGATATATCGTCATTTGTCGCATAACACATCCATGTCCATCATTAAACTGCCAGATTCATACTTGCTTCAAAAATGGTTGAAACATTTAATTTACAAATACACATTAAACCCATGCCATCAAAATAATCTGGCACGTGCTGCATAAAAAATTGAACATGTTCATCAGATTTTTTCCGTAGCCGAACCAATTGCTCAGGCGTCACCTTCGGTAAATCACAACGATGAACAAAAATATCCTCAGCCCGATGCTGCACATCATGCTGACGGATTTTATAACTATTTAAAACATCCACATACTCGGTGGGCATCGGGACACCATGCCTTGGATAAAACTTAACAGAGCGCGAGGCAAATAATGTATATACCTTTGGTTGTGCCAATGTAGCCACAAACCACATCGGAATCGCTGGAAATCGAATATGATGCTGCATCGCCACTTTAATCGCCGAGTTTAAGGTCAGGTTTTTCCGACGATAATCAACCAATACCCCTGCCCGTGAATTAAAAATAAAAATCGGCCGATTGTTATGCATAATTTTTAATATACGCACAATATTTTGCCCGATCAGTTTATCGTACTCAAAATACTGAATGATTGGTAATGCAACAATATCGGGGTCATGCATGTATTGATAGAGTTGTTCAATCTTAGAAGTTGGGAAAATACATTGATCAAACTCCCAGAGCCGTTGAAACAACTCATGTTTTTCTTCAGTCGTGAGTTTGCAAAAATCAATGATATTCTCAGTGATCGCCATACCAACACCCATTTTCTTAATGGATTAACTTTGATGTTTTTTCAAAGTCCCTAGTTATAAAGTTTTCCGAAGCGGTATTTAAATGAAATAAAATTATTCATAGATCATCAATGATGATTAAAACCCCAAGCTAAAAATGAATCGCTATTTACCCTCTTGCTTTTTTAAAATCAACCCTATCAATATTTTTTACTTTTGAACCGCTTTAACCCTCTAAAAGCTCAAAAGTTGCAGCGTTTTTTGACTGTTACATCATGTAAATATAATACGTTTTAACATCGTGAATTGCAGCCCTCGTTATATAGGATTTCTTATACTTTCTAGTCATAAAAAAGACAGCTTCGAAAAGCTGTCTTAGGGTCATTTTTAATATTTGAGCATTAGGCCTGGTAATAGATATCAACCGTTTTAATGCGGTTTTCATCCATTGCCGTGACTTTAAATTGAATGCCTTTAAAATCAACCACAGTACCGACTTCTACATTGCCGTGGGTCTGATCTAAAATAAGACCTGAAACACTGATATAACCATCATCTTCTTCGATCAAATCCAGCATTTCCAATTCAAGTTCTAACTGATACAGATCGAGCATGCCTGAAGCTTTCCAATGTTCATCATCGATTTTAATCAAATCAAGTTGTTCATCTGCATCAGGGAATTCACCAGCAATCGCTTCAAACACATCGAGTGGTGAAATTAGACCTTGTACCGCCCCAAACTCATCCGTAACCAGCACCAAAGAGCCTTTTGAGGTACGCAAGGTATTAATCGCATCAATCACCTTCATCTTTTGGAAAATAAAGATTGGACGATGACGTTTAATCAATGCTTTTAGATCATCTTCACTGTCTAGAACATCAATAAGTTCTTTCGCGCGGACAATACTAATCACTTTATCCAAGCTACCACGACACACAGGGAATAAACTGTGCGGCACTGAAAGGACTTGCTCACGAATTTGTTCAGGTGTGTCATTTAAATCCACCCAAGAAATTTGATTACGGGGAGTCATGATCGACGCAACTGAACGCTCTGCAAGCGTCAACACCCCCCCAATCATGTAACGCTCTTCGTCTGCAAAGGTTTCTTGCGCCTGATTACCAACTTGATCGGATTCTAAGCGCCCACCCATCAGTTTTAAAATACTGTCCGCAGTACGATGACGTAATGGAATTTTCGCTTCATGTTTTTGAGCATTGCGTTGACTAAACTGGTTAAAGGCTTCGATGACAATCGCAACACCAATACCTGAGTAGATATAGCCTTTCGGAATATGGAAACCAAAACCTTCTGCTATCAAACTAATACCGATAAGCAATAAGAAGCTTAAACATAGGATCACGACGGTCGGATGTCGGTTTACAAAAGCCGTTAGCGGTTTAGATGCAAGTAACATCACTGCCATTGCCACAATCATTGCAGCCATCATGACATAAATGTTGTCGACCATACCGATCGCTGTAATGACAGAGTCTAAAGAGAAAACCGCATCTAAGACAACAATTTGCGCAACTACTGCTGTAAAGCTGGCATATGCCACTTTTGTTGTCACTTGAACTTCTGGTTTACCTTCTAATTTCTCATGCAGCTCTGTGACTGCCTTATAAACTAAGAACAATCCACCGAACAATAATATGAGATCTCGACCAGAGAATGTCCAATCAAAAACGGTAATCAGGGGCTTTGTTAATGTGACCAACCAAGAGATTGCAAATAACAATCCTAATCGCATTAATAATGCGAGTGAAAGACCAAGTACACGAGCTTTGTCACGTTGTTCTGGAGGGAGTTTTTCTGCCAAAATGGCAATAAAGACTAGGTTATCAATCCCTAGTACAATTTCTAAAATAATTAATGTAAGTAAACCAACCCAGATTCCGGGATCTAACAAAAATTCCATTAGCTCTCTTCCTCATTCTGGATTGTAAGAATATCTTCAATCAGACCAACGCACGGCGACGGATCCATAAATTTAACCTGTGTAACTAGAGACCATTCCATTATGCATAATCTTGCGCATTTGTAATGTATTCAAGCATATTTTTTCGCAGCAACAATATGACAAAATGTTAAAAACGCTGAATGTATTACAAATCGAATGGGCGATATAAAATACACATCTAGATGTTAAAACCTACTTTTTGAGATCTCCTCTTCCACTTTAAAAAAAGTATGAATTCACCTGACTTTTAATTAAATGTAATTAAATACGTTGTATGAGATTGTATGACAAATCTAATGAATTATTTATTTCTACCTTTTGGTAAAAAATATTAATAAGCCTCTTTCATAAATCAAAAAACGAACAGTCTCTTGCTGATTATTTGTACCGAAGAATTTTAAATATTCATGCATAATCTGCGGATGAAATATATCGATTCAAAGAAGCTTTCTGAAACACA
>NZ_VPBM01000014.1:0-41567 GCF_013418745.1 Acinetobacter sp. YH12126
TGGACCTGAATATCGTCGCCAATGGCGTAAACTTCATATTGGTATAGATGATGAAACCCTTCAAATACGCGCCATTCAACTCACTACAAATAATGTGAGTGATTCACAAGTGCTTGGTGATTTACTCAATCAGATTCCACAAGATGAGCAGATTGACTCTGTTTATACCGATGGCGCTTATGACACCAAACAATGTCGTCAGGTCATTGCAGATCGGCAAGCGCATGCGGTGATTCCACCTAGAAAAAATGCGAAACCATGGAAAGATACAAAGATCAGCTCGCTAGCGCGAAATGAATTACTTCGTACTGTTAATCTTGCGAAGCAGTGCTTCTCAGGCAGGACATTATGGAAAAAATGGTCCGGCTATCATTGCCGAAGTTTGGTCGAAACTAAGATGCATTGCATCAAATTATTGGGCGATAAACTCAGTGCAAGAAAATTTGATAGCCAAGTCAATGAAATTCATGCACGTGTAGCAGTCCTCAACAGATTTACGGAATTAGGTCGACCACTTACCCAAGTTACGCCTTAAATTTGGCTCAATTAGGGGGGGCTTTGTATTTCAAATCTTTGTGCAACAAAGCCGTAAATAGACCAAACTACTTATCACTCTCCATAAGAAGTTTTATATCATCTGGTATTTCATTATTTTTTATTTTCTGTAAATAACTTTTAGCAATTTCTTCATTATTACTTGCAGCAAGTGTTAGCCACTTTTCTGCTTTTACCAAATCTTGAGTTACTCCATTAGTTCCAAAAAAATAGGCTGTACCTAAATTAAGTTGAGCAAGTGAAGACCCCTTAGATGCAGCTAACTCTGACCAATAAATAAATTTCTCTCCACTTTTTGGTACGCCCTCACCAAATGCATATAATCCAGCCAATTCATTTTGGGCAATTACATCCCCACTTTCAGCAGACGTTTCTAAAAGTTTTAAATAATTTTCCTTATCGCCAGCTTCAGAATATTTCTGTATTTTTTGATATGAATCTTGCTCCGTTGATGTAATCTTTTCTGAATCAGGAAGTGTATTCGTTGATGTACCATTACTACAACCACTTACCATCAATAGGCTGAAAAAGATAGAATAAGAATATTTCATTTACTAACTCCAAAAATTAAAAACTTGACGGAAACCATTGAGAACTCGGAGGTACATTTAAATACACAGGATTTTCTTCTTGATATCTTTTCCCCAGTTCTTGTAATCGCTTCATTTCAGTACATTTGCCACTTGAGTTGCATTAGGCATAACTAATGCAGCGGTCTTTTGCTTCATCCAATAATGTAGATGCGCCGACAGGGCTTGTATTAGTATAGACTACCCCCCCATCGAAAATGCTTATGGTGAGGCAGGTAAACTATAATTAGCTAATGCTGGTACTGCTACTCAGCATGCTGAGTTATATTTTCTTGCACACTGCTTTTTTGGTCATTATCACTACACCCAGTTAACCCCAATAAAATTGCTAGTAAAAGTATTTCTTTCATTTATTTCTCCTTATTTTCAGTTATTTTACTTTTTAATAAATGACTATAATTGGTAAGAAATAAAAAAACCTGCTAATACTTTTCTCTTTAGTTACAAAAACAAGAAAATAATTTTATTTAAAAAACCTATCAAACAGTATCTTTTCATATAACCCCGGAAAATAAAGCTTCATTATGATAAAAATGATTACATAATGAAGCCTTTCCATTTATTTTTATCTAAGAATATTTAAATTATTAATTGCGTTCAAATGTCCTTGCTTAGCTGCTTTTTCATACCAAAACTCAGCTTGCTTTTTATCTTTTTTTTACATACACGCCTTGCTCAAAGAAAACCCCTAAATTATATTGTGCTTCAGGATTACCTAGTTCAGCAGCTTTTCCAGAGAAACTAAATGCCTTTTCATAGTTTTCCTGATCCAAGTACATTTTTGATAACCCCTCATATGCCCGTGAAGGATTATCTTGGACTCCTAATAAATACCAACGCTCTGCTTTTTCAAAATCTGGCGATCGACCAAAATCTTTAACTCTATATAGTTCTGCCAAGTTCAATTTAGCATCTTTGTTACCATACCTATTTGCTTCTAAAAAACATTCTTCAGCCTTTTGAAAATCCTTATCTTTTCCTAACCCAGCAAAATAAATCATACCTAATGAATTTATAGCTTCATGGTTATTAGCTTTTGCAGCCTTTTCAAACCAATAGTAAGCTTTATCATAATTAGGTTTGATATTATCTAACCCATTTAGATAGACCCATCCCATTAGATTCTCTTTTTCATCTAAGGATAAATCTTTTAAATTAAGAATTTCACACTGCTTACTACTACTTCCTGCTAATTTACACTCTTCCTCGAGCGTAGGGAACTTGTCTTGTTTATTCAAATTTGTACAAGCAATTAAGCTACATATAACAATGCTTATAGCGGAAATAAACAGAACTTTATTTTTGAGAATTATTATGCTATCTCTTATAAATTACAGAAAATTATTTGAATACTTACTGTTTTATCTTTTCTTTAGCACTTGAGATGCCTTGCTCATATGCTTTATTAAAGTAAAATTGAGATAAACTTTCATTTAACTTATTATAATCTGGAGATGAATATATGACCCCTAAGTTATAAGATGCTTGTCCTTTACTCATTTTACTAGCTAATTCAAAATACTTAATAGCTCGATCCACATCTTTAGTGATACCATTACTATTTATCAAATTAATACCCAAATTTAAAGCAGCCTCAGCATTATTTAATGATGCAGATTTTTCCCAGTAATTATTACAAATTTTATAGTCTTGTTTAACAACCACACCTTCGCAATATATCAACCCTAACTCAAATAATGAAAGAGCATCATTTTTTTCGGCTGCACTTTTTAAATAATTTAACCCTTCTTCAATATTTCCTTCTTCAATATAAATAGAGCCTATAGAGCCCATTGCATCAACATCATTCAACTTAGCAGCTTTAAGATAATATTTTTTTGCATTTTCTATACTTTTTTGAACTCCAGTTCCAGTGTAGTACTTAAAACCAGTATTATACATAGCGGAGACATTTCCATTATCTGCCGATTTTTTTGTCCACTCAAATGATTTTTTAGTATCATAAGTTCCACTCAGCGCTTTAAAATAAATATCTGCCAATATTAGTTGAGCATCACTATTACCCTCTTTTGCCAAGTTTTCATAAATAGGTTCGAGTCTTTTATAATATTCTTTCTTTTCATCAGAGTTTGATGGTGCAGCTTCTGCTTGTGATCTTAACTGCTCAGCTTGTTCAAATGTCATATTTAAATCAGATGATGTATTTGAAGCATTACAAGCAGTAATACATATACTTACAGCTAGACTCACTAATAATTTCTTTTTCAGCATTTTGTACATAGCCTCTTAAAAACTCATTTTGTTAAAAATGTCATTAATGTTGACATTATTTGGCGGAATATGTGCATGAGAGCGAGGATCATACTCAGGAATGGTTTTGGGATCGATATATTATCGAGGCTTTTTAGGTACACTTTTTTCACATCTACCATTTCGACCATTACAAATGGGCCCACGTGGGTCATTTGTAAAACAAGCTTCAACCTTATAGCTAGATAAACTAGGTATAACATGTCCACTTGAAACTCCAGCACTAGCAGCGACTCCTCTATCATATGTCGATATTAAGCCATCACTAGATGCTTCACCTAAACCAGTTTTACCAAAACCTATACCTCTAAATAATACAACACTAGCACTTACATCTCCCCACCCACCATTCAATGCGTCTTTATAAACACCATCATATGGGTCATGAAAAGTTACTGATCTACTTCCTGCCGCTCCTAAAGTGCCCCCCCGCCCATTGATCCTAGACAGTATCGTGGATAACAAATCCATCTAAATTCTTAAAATATTTCTTCTCAAAGGCTTCAGGGCTTAACCAGCCGTTTGCAGTATGCCTTCTAACCCGATTGTAATAAATCTCAATATAGTCAAACAAGACAGCATTCGCTTCTTGTCGAGTGGCAAACACACTGCCATGGACCACATGACCTTTCAATGTATGAAAGAAGCTTTCGGTCACTGCATTATCCCAACAGTTTCCCCTGCGTGACATACTTTGAACGCAGTTATTCGTCAATAATAGCGCCCTAAAATCACGACTACAGTACTGTGAGCCTGAGAAGCACTGCTTCGCAAGTGAATGTACCATGACACCCATTGGATACCCCTGACGAGCCATTGCATAATGAAACGCATCACACACCAATTGACGATCTATTCGATGGCTGGTTTGCCAACCGACAATACGACGGCTGAATAGATCCAGCATCACACATAAATACAGCCAACCTTGCTTAGTACGGATATAGGTAATATCCGTTGTCCAGATCTTATTGGGTTCATTGACCGTAAATTGACGATCTAACAAGTTAGGCGCTGTAGGCAAACGATGGTTTGAATCAGTCATATGCTTGTATTTACGTGCAATCCTGCTACGTAAACCAAGCTTTTTAAGCATTCTTCCAACGGTTCGTTCGCTCATGCTGTAACCTAAATCATGCATGTCATGTACCAATGAAGGTGCACCCAATCGTGCATGATGCTGCCAATATGCGGCTTTTAAATCATTATATTTCTGCGCTGTATTAGCTTGGCGTTTTCGCCAGGCATAATAGCCTGAAGTGCTAACACCCAGGCATTTACAGGCAGAAGATACAGTGACTTCATTCACTTCCAGATCTTGAATTACCGTGTACTTTTCTTGGCATGATCTGTCAGAAAGTACACATGCGCTTTTTTTAAGATGTCATTGGCTTCCCTGAGCTGTTTGACTTCTTTCTCTAATTCTAGGATCCGCTGTTGTTCTGGTGAAAGCTGACGTTTGCTTGAACCTGCCGGATTGGTTTCACGAATCCGTTTATCTAATGTTGAATAACCCACACCTAATTTCTGGGAGATTGCAGCTACTGACTCGTGTGAGTTTGAAAGTGCATAATCAATTGCTTGCTGTTTAAATTCAGGACTAAAACGTTTGGCCATTTCTTGTATCTCCAAAGTTAACGTTACGTTATCTTTAGAGGGAAGTACTGTCCATTATTTTGGCTAGGATCAGTCGGTACGACCAGTGATTCATACGATAACGCTTTGGCTGAAACAGTGAATGGGTTATACAAAACAGAGGTGATTGAATATTTAAAAGCAGACTGGCAAGGTTTAGCGGATGTACAACTTGCGACATTAAATTGGGTAGATTGGTTCAACAAAAAGCGTGTACACAGCGCATTGGGTTATGTATCGCCTTTTAAGTTTGAAGCAATGTACTATGATAAGATTAACCCGTTAGGTCACGTGGCCTAACTTAAATAAAAATGTCTCCGACAAACCCGGTACGGTTCAATATCGCTATCCCTTTGTCTTCTGCGTAGTGTCGAATAATCTGGCGCTATCCAATCTAAACCACACAGTTTAATGATACTTTGAACAAAGCCAGTAACCACCCGTAAAGAAAGGCAAAATAGAGATTTGATTATCAAACAGCATGGAACCGCCGTATCAGAATAAATTTGATGTCGTCCATGCTTGCCTTGTGGTTGAGCATACCATTGAGTTTATAGGATTAAACTAAATTGAAATGCTGCCTCTGTTAATTAAACTTGCACAGTATACTACTCATATATGAGGACCAATTGGTTGTACGATAAATTTTGGGTATAGATTTCTTCATTCGGAAATTCTATTGCTGAAGAAGCCTTTAAGAACAGCTTTGTGCAACACCCCCCTAAATTAAAAAATAATTATATAAGATACAAACTATTAGTTATTTGTGTGATTCATAGACATCATTTCAATATAATTGGTGTCTATGAACAGAGAAATTCAACAAAGACTCGTATGGGTTAAATTATTTGAAGAGACCAATGATGCTGGCCTAGTCTGTCGGAGATGTGGCATTTCTAGACCAACATTACGCAAGTGGTGGAAACGATATTCTGAGCAAGGTATTGATGGATTAAATAGTCAGAGTAAACGCCCATTAAAATCTCCAAATACTAAAATCAATGCTGAGCTAGAAGCCTTAATATTGGAAATGCGCTCGGCTAGAAATCTGGGTGCTCGACGTTTGCAAACAGAATTGATGAGGCTGCACGGAGTCTCGTTGTCCTTAGCGACTATCCATAAAGTACTATCCACCCATCAAGTCAAACCGATTAAAAAATTCCGTCGTAAAGTAGATTTCATTCGTTATGAACGCCCATTACCAGGCGATAGGATTCAAATGGATACTTGTAAATTGGGTCCTGGGCTATATCAGTACACATCTATCGATGACTGCACACGATATCGCGTTTTAAGGATATATAAACGCCGAACAGCAGCGAATACGCTCGACTTTTTAGACTGCGTAATTGAAGAAATGCCTTTTCCCATACAGCGAATACAGACCGATCGAGGGCGGGAATTTTTTGCTGAAAAAGTACAGAAAAAATTGATGCAGCATGGAATCAAATTTAGGCCAAATAAACCAGGTTCACCTCATTTGAATGGCAAGGTAGAGCGCTCTCAAAAGACTGATAAATCTGAGTTCTACGCTACTGTCGATATTAATTCTGAAGATATTCAAGACAAGCTAGCCGAATGGCAGCATTACTATAACTGGATGAGACCACATTCAGCTTTGAAAGGTAAAACACCGATGGAAAGGTACTTTGAATTATGTGAAGAAACCCCTTTCTCTGATGAGGTCCAGAAGCAATACAACCCATCCAATGAACGGATTCAACATGCCAATTACAAGATGGATTTAGAGATCGCTAAATTGAAACGATCTCTATGAATCACACAAGTTATTTTATAACTTACAATCTTGTGCTATTCCAGTACCATAGTAAAAACCAATATTCCATTGTTTATCACCTCTAATAACTACAGTATTATCATTATTAAATTCTTCACTTCCATTTCGAGGTCTAGCTATCGTCAACGACTTTTCATTATCTCTAGTGCAGTAAATATCCTTCCCATTAACTTCATGAATAAATTTCCAATCATTTTCTATTAGTTTCTTTTTTATACCGGAATAATCTGTTTCACTAAAATTTTTCTCAGCAATATAAAAGATTGATGTTGTAGAGTATGCCGCAACTACATCTCCATCATGAGTTAGTTTATATTCAGAAAAAATTCTATTTTTCATATCCAAGATATAACTTAGTTTTATGCTTTTTTTTACAGAATCATTTACATCTGTGTTTGAACAACCAACCATAAAAATAAAAAACAGTACGAATAATCTCATTAATTTTATCCTTAATTAATTCACCAAGATAGATTACCCATCTTACTTAATTCATGGTTTATATTATAATGAACTGGGCCATTATAACCCTCAGGTAATGTAACTTCACGAGTAGGTACTTTAAATAGATAATCTTTAACATTCCCAGCAGGTTGTAGCCCACCTGCAGATATATCAAGGCCACCACCTATTGTTCCTCCAACTCCTACGGCTGTATACTGTTCTTTAGCTAACCGTGGGCCTTTTTCCGTCATATCTAACTGTATCGGTTTATCGACACCAAATGCTATTATTCCTAAATTTGCATTTGCCGTAACACTCATACCTTTCATTAATTCATCCGTTGCCCTCCCTCTTACCGTATTTTTAGGTAACTTTTGTATTGTATAGAAGATACATGACACACCACCACCAAATTTCATTTTAGGATTTGCACTTGTCATTTCTTTTGTGATATCCCTAATATATCCAAGACCGGCTCCACCACCTCGATACAGATTTCCATTGTGTAAGTTAACAGCCAATGTACCTGATGCACCTAAAGCTCCTCCTGAACAAACTAGGTAATCTGGATTTGGAAAGTTGCATTCAACGTATTTACACCTAGTTTTAGTTGGAGCTTTTGCAGCCCATGGTGCTAAACCTAATACATCAACCACTTGATTTGGATTATTTACATATTTATATTCATTAATATCTCCAATTAATCCAATTGGATCCTTACTTATATAACGTGCACTAAACGGCTCATAATATCTGTAACGGTTATAGTGTAATCCTGTTTCTTCATCATAATATTGTCCTTGGAAGCGGATATGACTATGCTCCAAAGGATTATCTGGATGTTGTACTTTAATTTCTTGCGTTTTGCCCCAAGTATTTAAAGCGATTTCCCAAACACATTCTCCATGCTCATTACTTAATGTCTGTGGAGTACCAACTTGGTCACAGTGGTAAAAAGTTATGCGTTCGAGTTCGGTTCTGTTTTTACGTGAATCTGTGCGCCAAACAGGGTCTTGTTGAATTGAATAGGGTTCGGTCCTGAACCGTTCATAATTTGGTGTATCGATCAGTTTGATAAATCCAGAATAGCCTGCTTGTAGCAAAGGTACAAAGCTATTCGGCTCATAAACGTAATGTTTAGTATAACTGTTTTGGGTATCTTGATCTTGTCGTGATTCCCAAACCATTAAGTCACCATCCCAACCAAACAAGGTGAAGCTATTGTTAGTTTTATTAGCCTTATATAAACGTCGTCCAAATACATCATAGCCATACTCAGTAATGTGACCGTTGTAATTACTTTGAACCAAGCGATTAAGATTATCCCATTGAAGTTTCAGCTGTTCTCCCACCTGTTGAGTTTCAACTACATTTCCTTGAACATCATATTTGTATTGCTTACCTTGATAGCTTTTCACAAGATTATTTTTAACTTCCGCACTTTGCGTTGCAATCGGATCAATTAAATTTCCTGCAGGATCAAAACTAAAGTTTTCCGTATATTGTTGGCTTTGACTTCTGATTAAACGACCAATGGCATCGTATTGGTAATTCAATTGTCCTAGACGACTGTCTTGCACTTGGGTTAGTAGATAATTTTTGTCGTAGTAATAATGACGCTGTACTTGATGCATCAATCTATCTACTGTTTCTTGTTCGGGCTGAATGTTTTGTGCAATGAGTAAGTCCACTTCATTGTATTGATTTTTTTGAATCAAACCATTAGCAAAGTAACGTTCGATTTCACGGTGCAAGTCATCGCGTTTAAAGCCGACCATATCTTGCTTATTTAATGCAACACCGTAAACATGACCAGAGCCATAAGTTAAGTATGATACTTCTTGCCCATCTGGACGAATGGTTTTTATCAGATTTCCCAATTCATCATACTCATAACGTAGTACTGCAGTCATTGGGGTGAGATTAGGTAATTTATAGTGTTGATGTTCTCTCTTAACTCTTCCTAAACGATCATAAACGTAATCAATTTTACTATGTTCATTTTCTACACTCAAATAATTGTAGAGTAAATTGTATTCAAAATGCTCATATGCTTTTTTATTTGTAACTTTATTTACAAAATCTTTAGAAGATATTTTACCTTCATTATTATAATTAATATTTACCAAAATATCTTTTAAATCCATAGAGGATATAAAACCTCTATCGTTATAAATATATTTTTTCTCAAAACCATCAAAACTTTTTTCTACTGATAATCTATTATATAGATCATATTCAAAATTATAACTCTCTCCTTTTTGATTAACTATTCTTTTTATATTACCAATCTTATCCCAATAATAAGATACATAACTTTTATTTGTATCGGTACGTTTTTGCAATAAACCAATGGCATTGTATTGATAAGTAGTGACTTTCCCTGCTGTATCAATATGTTTCAGTAAACGCCCTTCCTGATCATGTTCAAAGTGTTCTTCCTGATCGTCAGGATAAATAATCGTTTTGATTTGACCTTTATCAATCCCCTGAGTGCTGTATAGATACTGTACCCCATGCTGATCAGCACTAATTTGTTGTTTTAAGATTCCTTCTTGATCATATTTCCAAGCACTTTCCTTACCTGAACAGTCAGTATACGCAATTATTTTCCCAAGGTTATTGTATTGAATTTTTTTACTACCGCCTTTGGCATCGATCAATTCAATCAATTGCCCTTCAGCATCGTATTTATATTCTGTTATTTGGCCAAGTGGATTAATTTCTTTTGCCATTAATCCATCAGTATTGTATTCACGCCTCCAAATATTACCTTCTGGATCTTTTATTTCAGTTAAATTTCCCATTTCATCATAAGCAAATTTAATCACTCCACCATTTGGTTGAATAAACTTTATTAAATCATTTTTATCATTATAAACTTTTTCAGACTCAATCCCAAAATAATCTATTTGCCTAGTAATTTTTTTATTTTTATCACGCGAATACCATTTCTCTCGACCATCAGCTAAACGGATACGATAAGTAAAACCATCTAAGTCAAAATAGTAGTACGTTGGTACATTATAAGCATCATAAACTGCTACTTGACGTAAACGTGGATGCCATTTCAGTGTGGTTTTAAAGCTACCATCATCTGCCCACTCTTCAACGGCTTTAGCTATTGGCAAAGTTGAATCATAACGGATATTTTGTCCACGTCCTGTACGGTCTGTATAACGAGTGAGTTGATGATGTGTATTATATTGGTATTGACGAACGTGACCATTTTCATCAATCGCTTCTACCAAATTACCTTGTTGATCATATTTGTATCGTGCTAAAGGTGTTGCTAAATCATCGACAAAAATAGCAACAATCCTGCCTTGATCATTATAAGCAAATTTTAACGTGTTATAAGCTTTTTTTGATTTAAATTTAACTGAAGTTAATAAAGCCTTTTTATTAATTAAATAATAATCAGCTTCAAACGAATCACCTGTCCTTACATTTACTCTTGAAACTAAATTAAAAACCCGCCCATTATCAAAACTTATAAAATCAAAAACTTGTGACGTACCAAAATTCATCCTAATTGTATTTTCATTTAATGGTGTTAATATTATTCCTTCAAATGGAACTTCAAGTGTTTCTTTAGGGTAATCTTTAAATAAATTAATAACCCTACCATCCTCAATATAATAATACCCTTCATCTTTTCTAATTATCATATTAGAAAATGGTATCATCCAACGTGCTCCAATATTACTCCCATCTAAATCACTCATTTGTGAGTTATATAAACGACTAAAAACTAATCCCACTTTAGGTAAAGTAAAATCGCTATGACTGATACGCTCTGCGCCAATAGCGTAACTTATACTATTGCTCGTCGCTACTTCCTGATCATTACAAATTGGGATAGCTAATGCATCCGCTTGTAAGCTGACAAACTCTAAAGTATCTCCTGTTGTATGCTGCTCATGCTCGCCAGTTTGATTAATCGGCACACTGGCATTGGCTTTGTTACCTTGAGTTTTAATGGCTTTTAAGGTTTCTTGAATTAGCCATGCCAAACTGTATTTTAGACCTGCGTTAGCTTGACGTTGAATTTCATTTGGAAATGAACTCAATGCCTGAGTTGCTTGAGTTTGTAGCAGCGTGCCTGTTTGTTCTTTCCTTATTTTAGGTAGCATATTGGCAAGTGCGCTGGTTTTACTTAAATCAATCAGCGGTTTTGCCCAATTGCTAAATTGTTCTGCCGGATCTCGTTTTTCAGCACTTGCACCAAAGCTAATAGTCGGTGAAACCAGCCCCGACTGAATAGGTGCTGCAAAAGTGTTTAATATTGATGTTCCTAAATTTGTCGCACCTGAAAGCAGGCTAGGTAGTTTGGCCTGTGTTTCAGTCAGAAACTTTTCTAAATCTCCTGCCATTTGTGCATTTAAATGCAAAGACATGCGACGGATATCAGCTTCTTTGATCTTACCATTTTGCGGATATAAGCATTCAGCCATGAGTCCCAATAAAGGACGTAAAGCCATACGTACATGAGCTTCAGCTTTAGGTTCTAAATACAAACCTATCAGGTTCATACTCAGCACTGCTATTTTTTGTACAGCGGCATCCCCTTGTTCTTGCTCGGTGGCAAATAATAACAAGTCTAAAACTGCCCCAGATAATGCAAAGATATTCGCTACAGTCGGAACATTTGCATTAGCTTTTAGCTGCTCAAGGCTGGTATTTCCACACGCTTTTAAATAATCCTGAATTTGATGTGCTATAAACTTATGATCTTCAGTATGCGTCACACTCTCTAAATTGAAAATTGCCAATTCTACGGCTGGCTTATTTATTGTCTGTTGTTCTTTTTGAACATTTTGATCAGTTGTCATGTAAAAACCTATTACTCAAATTCTAAATATTTAAAACTGTGTTTGGCGCTAGCTTTAGCAAACGCTAACCATTGTTCTTTTTCGGTCGTGTAGTTTCGCTATAAGTGAGATAAGGGCTTGAATATTGCTTCCTATCTACCCAATCATCGTCACTGGCAAGGACAGGTATCACTGGTGCATGTGTAACTTCTGCTACTTTTATTTCAGTAACTTTAGGCACTGCCACGGGTGCAGCTGCTACATTCATGGGAGCAACCGCGCCTTCTCGAATCGTTTCTGTGTAGGTCAATGCACGTGTAGAATAAGAAATTTTACGACCCACAATATCCTTATCAATAGTTGCTTGAGAGTTCTGAACTGCGGCAGCAGTTGACCCAGAAACGATGCCGTTACTCATTCCACTTCCACCTAATACGCTGGATAAGCCTTGTGCACCCTGACCCAAACTTGCCATTTGTGAAGCAGAAAGTCCCAAGTTGAGTTTCGATGAAATTGCAGATAGTGCGGAATTGGTGACTTGGTCTTTAAATTGATTTAATGCCTGTCCACCTAGATCTTTTAATGCATTTTTTCCGATATTTTTTAAAGAATCGGCATTTAAATTAAAGAGATTATCTTTTAACTGTGATGTTAAATTTTGCCCCAACGAACCCAATGTATTTTGTAAAAAGTCCGAAGCGCCTGGTACCACTTTTTCCGCCCAATCATAGTTGCGATTAAAGTGACTAGACTGATCCCACGCACTGCGTGGATCTTTGTCAAACTCAACTTTAGCCGGTCCTGGTGCGATACCCGTTACTTGAGCAAAGCCATTGCCGTCTAATTTTCCTGTAACTTGCTTGCCCAAAGCATCAATCACTTTAAATCCAGTTCCGCTAAAGAAATCTTGACCACCATAGCTCTTAAGCAGTTCTAAGGCCCCTTTCATCGGATTAGAAGCAGGAAGTTGTGCAGACTTACTAGCACTCGATGCTGGTTTAAATAGATGCTGCCCTGCATTTACTTCAAATTTACCGCCGGTCTTAGCAAAAATTCCCGAGCCATTTAAAGTAATTTGGGAAGTAGCTCCTGTGATCACAATCTCTTTCGGACTGCTAATCTCTATTTTGTCTTCAGTAGAAGAAATCGTAATTCCTTTTTTTGCCAAAATATCCAAAGCATCAGACTGTGCCTGAATTTCGACTTTACTTTGCGCTGCTATTGCTTTAATACCACCTTGAGCTGCAAATAAGCTAACCTTACCTAAAGCTTGTCCCACAATATTTTTTTGCGTACTCAGGTTAATGCTATCACCGGCAATTTGGTTGATCATGCCTGTTGCAGATAAATGAATATCCTCTGGTGTACTCAGTGCAATACCATCCACTGAGTTAAGTAAAAGAATGGCTTTTTTAAATTTAGCGATATCTTTTTCTATTTCACTGGCAAAAGCTTTTAGCTGTTCAACAGATTCAATTTCATCTGTTTTTTGTTGCTTTGCAATATCACTTAAAGACTTACTATTACTATGACTCGTCTCCAGCTGTTTTCTTGCAATCTCTGCATCTAAATGTTCACCATTGGCCTTTTCCTGTTTATAAGTCGACACCAATAAACCTTGTCCAGCTCGTACTGCCCCCCATTGATCTGTCCGCAGCTCAAAACCTTCACCCCGATCTTCACTTTCTGCTTTATCTTTTGGATGACTGAGCTTACCGAGGTTCAGTTGGCTCGCACCATGACTACTTTGCAGCTGGGTACTAATTTGCCCCGTGGTGTCATCAAAGCGTAATTGGCCAAAACCCTCTCCCGCCACTTCTTTGGAACGAATTCCCGCGAGTTTTTTGGTATCAGGTAATTGTCCTTTATTGTCAAATTTAGTAGGACTACGCTGCGCTTCGTGAATACGCCCCACGACAAAAGGTCGGTCAATGTTGCCATCAAAGAAATCAACGACGACTATTTCACCAATTCGAGGTAAGAAGCGTGCGCCATAACCTTCGCCGGCCCAAGGCGTCAGTACATCAACCCAAGCCGAGTCTGTGTCATTATTATTCGCACCTGCACCACCATCATGACCATGATCATCGGAACGGGTAAATAGGAAACGGACTTTTATCCTTCCCCATTCATCAACATGGATTTCTTCACCTGCAGGACCCACAACTTTAGCACGCTGTGGATGTGTTACTGGTCGATGTGTAAGTGGATTAAATTCAGGGACGGTCGTAATATTTCGACGTTGCAAAGTCAAGGTATTGGCTTGGCGTTCATCCGCATCGCTTTGTTTGACTTGCCACTGACTTTGATGGATTAACTGTGTAACTTGATCGGATAAATCTTTGGGTAAATTATTTTGGTTATAAAAAGACTTAGATAAAATCAAAAATTCTTGATCGGCACCACGATGCTGGTCAATCTCTGGATGCTCATCCAATTTGAACCAATAACCAACTTGTGTATCACGCACGGTACTTTTAGCAATAAATTGTTTGGCTTGAGCCGCATAATAATCACTAAAATTTTGATTGAGACGTTCAACTTGAGCACTATTAGAAGCTGTTGCAGCATCTTCACCATTCAGATCTTGCATCCATGCAGGGCTCACATGCCATGCCTGCTCTAAGCTTAAGCTCGCATTATCTTGATTTTGACTATGTAGGTGCTTGCTTTGTACTGCACCACCACCCTCGTCCTGTTCAAGCACATCCGCTTGCCACCGCTGCACATGTACCGACGTCGGTTGCAGACTGCGCTGACCGATAAAACTGGTCATACTGTCATTTTTTTCAGTCGCACTACTGCGATGAAAACGGATATTACGTCGCTCCAAAGCTTGATATTGACTATTATCATCAATCAAACGTAGCTTTTGAGCTGCTATGGGTGTCGCAGACGATGTTACAAAAGATTGAGCTTCATCAACCAACCAATGAATGCCTTCACTGCGTAATAAGCGGGTAATAAAATCATAGTCGGTTTCATTACTTTGCATCATGAATGGTCGAACGTCATACTCTTTTTTTAAGCCACTTAAGTCCAAACTTAAGCTCGCTGCAAAAAGTGGGCTCTTTTTTTGCCATTCTTTAAAAATAATCTCGACCACATCTTTGACCGATTTATTCATAAACACACGGCTATTACGACGCTTATACCACAATGCCGTTGCATCTTCTAAGGTCAACTTATATAGCGTTAATGCACCATCACTTTGGCCTTGAAATGCTTCAGTAATGATCCCGGTAATACGAAAAAGTTGCCCCGCATCGGTCACCTGATCAATCGCGACTTGCGTGCCAATAAATTGTTTGAGTTCTAAGGTGGCAGAAGTTGAGAGACAGATGAGCTGAACATTCAAACCTTCACTTAAGGCATGTTCCCCATCAATACGTTGCAAGAATACTTGTTCATTCAGCGTGGTATTGGAAAATTGAATATGCAAGGCACGTTTTTGTGGACTAATGCCCAATTTCTCAAGTGCAGAATAAATATTGTTCAGCATGTTTATTATCAAAAATCGATTTTTATAAAATACGGCGGTATTTAATCAAGAAAACTCATATATTCCAAGGCTTCGGCGCCTGACTTTGTTTGGCTTTATGTAAGCGAAAAGTCCCTTATTGATGAAAAAAGAGACGCATCCACCTCGATACGTCTCTTTCGTTTAATTCAACTCAACTCAAACCCAATACTATTAAGTTACATTTAAAAAAGCGTGAATATTTTCCAATTGCGCTAACGCCTCAAGATGTCCTTGTAAAGCCGCTTTTTGCAAATGTTGTTCTGCAATTTTAAGATCGCTCTCTACCCCGATGCCATGAATATATAGATAAGCCAACTTTCCAAAATATGTTAAAAGGCTAAGTGGATTTCATCGAACTCAGGTTTCTACAAAGTGTAGTGTAATCTGGTGCTGTCCAATCTAGACCGCATAGTTTAATCAGGCTTTGAACAGAGCCAGTGACCATGCGTAAAGACAGACGAAATAGGAATTTAATCATTAAGCAGCATTGGATTGCTGCATCAGAATAGGTTTGATTTCACCCGTGTTTATCAATGGACGGAGCAACCATTGGGTCGCTGAATCAAACCAAATTGATATATTTCCTCGATTGATCAAGGCTTTATTGTAGGTGGACAATTGGTTGTACGATAGATTTTTGGTGTGAGCTTATGAGTATTATATTACTGAATAAGCCCTTAGAGGTAGGTTTGTGCAACAAAGTCCAATTAGATTAAGTTAGGTTTAATAAGTTTAATATATTTCTTTAAATGCTATGTCCAGTGCGTCATCAACAGATTTATCTTGTTGTACAACAATTTGTCTAACTTTTCTTAGCTTCAGTCAGATATAAGACACGCCCATCTTCCTGCATGACACGGGTGTGTTCTAAATAATACAGAATTGCTCTTTTTGAATGTAGAATCGCTTTTAGATCAGATGGATTAAGTTATTCCATTTATTTTCTCCTTTTGAATATTTAATCAAAAAAATTGCATAAAGAAGTTAGTAATTTAGCAATACGACAAGTTATGACGTTTAAAATGATTACTTATAGTGCAAATTAAATGATTCTAAATCAGAGTAGGAAATTTAATATATATCTACTATAATAAATAAATATAGCCAAAATAGAAACTAATATTTTATTTTAATACATATATGAATCAATATTGCACACTTCAAATTTTTCAAAATAACGAATGGCAAGATTGCGCTATCGTTGAATTAATTGCTAATCAAGAGCAAGGCTGGAGAGCATCTACACGAACGTCATACTTATTTGAATATGCTATTGAACATATGGATTTAAGGGATGGTCATGCTCTATCATTCCAATTTCCAGTCAATGTACAAAACAACTTAGAAAACCAATGGCCAGCATTTCTCATGGACTTGCTACCTCAAGGTTATGGGCGAAAGGAGCTTTTAAATCAGCTGGTTTTTTCAATTAATGCAGAAGAACAAGCTGATTGGCCCCTACTGAAATCTGGGGCAGGTAATCCTATTGGTAATCTACGAATTAAAGAAGCTTATGACTGGCTTCAAGATCATTTTCCGACAGTGAAACCTCGTGGATTTAGCCTAAGCGAAATAATTGAAAGGAAAGAAGATTTCATTGAGTCACTTGCATCATATGGCTTATTTGTTGCTGGTTCTTCAGGTGTTCAAGGTGAATGGCCTAAACTATTACTAACACAAGGATATGATGGTCTGTTTTATTTAGATCACAGTCTTCCAGATGAACTAGCAGCAAAGCATTGGCTAGTTAAATTTAGTCGTGGAAATGATCAAAAACTGGAAAAAATACTGTTACATGAAGCAATTTACATGAAAATAGCTCGGTATTTAGGTCTAAGAGTGTTCAAGGACTTGGAACTTCACCAGAGAACGCTATTTATTCCACGTTTTGATCGCCAAATTATCAATGGTAAAGTCGAAAGAGTTGCACAAGAAAGCCTAGCCTCTTTAAGTGGTAAAGCTGGCTTCGGCGTTAAAATGACACATAATCAAATCTGTACATTGATCATGGAATGTTGCTCATCACCAAAAGCTGAAATTTTTGAATATTTGAAACGAGATATTACTAATGTTGCATTAGGAAATAAAGATAATCATACCCGTAATACCGCAATTCAACGTTTAAATGACGGTACAATTCAATTAACACCCCTCTTCGATTTTGCACCAATGTGGCTTCATCCTGACGGAATTGCACGTACTACACGTTGGGAAAAAGATGACCATGGAGGAATGCCTATATGGGGATCTGTCATAACGCAAATAGAAGAATGTACAGGAATAGATTCAACTGAAATTAAACATACAATAATTCAACAATTGCCACTGTATGAAAATTTGCTCGATGAAATGAAAAAAATAAATATAGATGATGAGATTCTACAAAATAGTCATCATCGTATATTGAATATATGCCAACAGATTCAGGAGCTTTCTAATGGATAAACGTTATAAGCCTATGACGGCAATCGAGCAAATGAATAAACGCTTACAAGTCTTAGAAAATATAAATAACAATCCTGAGTGGCAAATTTACCAGATTGCATCATACATTAGAAAAGAACTACATTTAACATTAAATGAAATGAGTAAAATTACTAAAATTGCACCACAGACTTTACAGAAAATGGAGCAACCTGATAGTAATCCAACATTAGATTCTATAAATAAGTTGTTAAATGCATTTGGTTTAAAATTTATTATTAAATCAAAATAGTTTAATTTAAATTACCTATAAACTAGATTTTGATTTATTTTCTAAATAGTCACCCCACCACTGCATCATATCAGCTCTTTGTTGAATATAATCTGCATGGTTATAACTAGCACGTGTTTTATTCTTATCTACATGTGAAAGCTGAGCCTCAATCCAACTATCTTGAAATAAGCCAGAATCATTTAAAATAGTACTGAATGTTGATCTTAAACCGTGTGAGGATAGCTCATTTTTTTTGTATCCCATCTTACGAATGGCTGAATTTATTGTGTTAAAATGCAATGGCTTATCTTTAATTTTTGGGCTGGCAAAAACATAACGATCGCCTTGTGACCACTCTAGTGCAGATCTAACAATGCTCACCGCTTGCGATGATAACGGGACTAAAAAATCTGGAATATCATAACCTGCTATCACTTTTCGACGATATTGCTTGATATGTAAAGCAGGTATTTTCCAAAGATTGTTATCAAAATCAAAATGATGAGGTTCTGCAGACAATAACTCTGCCCCCCTGACTCCAGTATATAATTTAAATAGGATTGCTTTTTTTATAATCGGATCTGTATTTAGTTGAGTTATTCTAAGAATAAAATTAGAAATTTCTTCATCTTTTAAATAGGGATAATTTTTCTTTAATTTCCCTTTCAATAATATTTTATTGAGACCATAAGCTTGATTATAATCACAGTATCCCATTGCAACTGCAAAATCATAGATTTGATTTAAATAGCTATACGCTTTTTTTACAGGTTCCTTAACTCCCCTATTTTCAATCTGCTTAATTACCTTAACTAAATCAGTTCTTTTAATTTTACTAAAATCTATATCACCAATAACGGGATAAATGTCATTTATTAAACATGCATTCGCCAATTGGATTACACCACCACGTGGTTGATCTTTAAATGAATTATTTGTTTTAAACTCTAACCATTCTTCACAAACAACTTTAAAAGTTTGAATTTTCTCCTGAACTAAATTTTGTGTAGAAAATTTAGTTGCCTTATAGGAGTCTCTGGCCACTCTAGCCTCTTTGAGATTCATCTCAGGATATGTACCTAGAGTGACTCGTGGTCTTTTACCCGTTTCTGCAACTGAATATCGATAACTCCAAGACTTTTTTCCATTAGGATCGACTTTTAAGCTTAAACCATCATCATCAGCTAAAAAGTAAATTTTTTCTTTTGGATATGACTTTCGTACTTGTGTTTCCGTAAGACTCATAAATTTTTATAAACCAGCATAATGATCCACATTATCTTAATTATATCAAAAATAAGCATTATTATGTGATGCGTATATTACGCATCACATAATAATTTATATATATGTTTTTTATAGATATTATTCTAAGTTTATAAGTTGAAGTAACCAAAAAAGTAACCACTGTTAAAATCTGTATTAAGCAACAAAAATCAGTGATAGTTAAACACTATTCTGCAATGGGTTTGTTTTACAGACTTAGTAACCGAACCTTAATTATTTGAGGTAATATTTCGGTTCTGTCGCATTAAGTCGATCTTCAGCTACTATTGAATTTTGTAGGAGCTGAATATGTCACTAATCCAAGCTGATCCTAGACAGTATCGTGGACAACAAATCCCTCTAAATTCTTGAAATATTTCTGTTCAAAGGCTTCTGGGCTTAACCAGCCGTTTGCAGAATGTCTTCTGCTTCGATTGTAATAAATCTCAATAGTGCATAATCAATCGCTTGCTGTTTAAATTCAGGACTTGTGCAGCATTGCTGCGCAAGATAGTCATTTCTTGGATCTCCAAAGTTAACGTTACGTTATCTTTAGAGGGAAGTACTGTCCATAATTTTTGGCTAGAATCAATAGGCCAATAGCCCTCAATCAAGAGCTATATAAATCAAGCCAGGCTTTCTTTTACAAATTGTGGATCAACAATAAATAATCGAATAAGCGATGTTGCTGCTCCTGAAGGTCTTCTAGTACCTTGTTCCCAAGATTCGAGTGTACGTCTCGAAACACCCAGAAGTTTGGCAAATTGCTCTTGTGTCAGTTGAGCCTTTCTACGAGCTAATGCTACATCGGTCTCAGTAATTACAGTTCTTTTAGCTGCATTATTAGCAAACATATCATCAATACCTTGCAAGATTTCAGCTTCAATATCTCTGGTTGCTTCAAAAGCTTCGAGTTCTTTTTCAGTCATTAAACGAGTCATTTAATTTCTCCACCAATGCTTGAAGAGTTTTTTTACTAAGCTGTACAGTTTGCTTTTTACTGTACAGGGTTACCAAATCTCTCCATTTGTTAAACGATTAAAGTAGATGACTCTGACACCACTACTTTTACCTCTCCCACCGCTCGTCCAACTAATTTTACGAATGCCACCTGAATTAGGCTCTACATCTCCTGCTTCAGGATTTAATGCCAAGAATGTTTTGAATTCTTCCTGAGCCCAATAAACAAGACAGTATTTAGTAAATAATGGGGTTTCACATATTGTATACATTACTTGTATTTATACTACTTTGTAGTAATTTATTCTATACGACTATGTAGTATTTTTAAGTATTAATTTTGAGTTTTTTGTTTTTAGTTCTTACATAATTCCAAAGCTAAAATTAGATGTAACTTATTGCTTTTTTATTGAAATTTACTTCAGACACTAAAAAATCTTGTGTTTTCACATAAATTTCACTATCTGAGAACTATTTTAGGTGGAAAGTAATAGTTGAAAGTTTCTAAATTCTTAAAATACAGGGGTATAATTAAATGGCTATAGAATTTGTTTCCAAATCAAAGTTACCTACTGCATTTGGCGATTTTGAAATTATAGCATTTCAAGACCAAAGTACTGATGAAGAACATATTGCTCTTGCCAAAGGCATGGGTACTATTTCTAATCAACCTGTACTCGTTAGAATTCATTCAGAGTGCTTAACAGGTGACGCTTTTGGATCACTCAAATGTGATTGCGGCCCCCAATTACATTCAACCATGAAAATGATTAATGATGCAGGACAAGGTGTGATCTTATACTTGCGCCAAGAAGGTCGCGGCATAGGACTAACCAATAAAATTCGAGCTTACGCCCTTCAAGACCAAGGACATGATACTCTTGACGCCAATTTATTATTAAATTTACCAGCAGATGCTCGTAAATATGATATGTGTACCATTATGCTAGATTATTTAAAAATAAAGAATGTAAAACTCATTACAAATAATCCCCTTAAAATTAAATCTTTAACTGATTTAGGAATTAATGTTGTTGAACGTATTCCTTTAAAAGTTGGTTTAAATATCTTTAACAAAGCTTATGTAGAAACAAAGCAAAAACGCATGTCACATCTATATGATAATAGTGATTTTTAAAAAGCTATCACTTATAGAAAAAAATCCACGTATAAAGTTCCATCTCCCTTTCGGGAGAAGGCCAAGATAAAATATTGTTTTATGTTCAATTATGGTTTTAAAGAAGATTTATGAAAGCTGCCTGACTATTCTTTATTTTGTCTCATTATCTGTGCAAAAACCGTCACTTTTTCTAAAGTAGCATTCATTCCCTTATTAAAAAAAGTATCGACAAGCGCTGAGCCAATGATAATAAGATCTACTTTATTGGCTAGTGCTTTAACATGGCTTTCATTTTTGATCCCAAAGCCAATTGCAACTGGAATATTAAAAATTGGCTTAATTTCAGTTATCTTTTTCTCAAGATTAGATAGATTGAAGTCTCCTCCTGTTAAGCCATTTTCTGCAACATGATATAAAAAACCTGTCGCGCGCGCTGAAATTTGCTCTAACCTTTCAACTGGGGTCGTCGGCGCGGTCATTGCAATTAAATGCATATTTTTTTCATTTAATTGCACCTCAAATTTTTCTCGATATCCATATGGAGCATCTAAAATCAATATTCCATCTATAAGATTTTCTGTTTCAGCGATAAGTGTCTCAAAACCATATTGTATAATCGGATTTAAATAAGTCATGAAAATTATTGGTGTCTGGTCATCATGCAGCCTGATTACTTTTACCAACTCAATGGTCTGTTTTACCGTTTGACCTGCATCTAAAGCCCGAAGATGCGCTGCCTGAATGATCTCTCCATCTGCCACTGGATCAGAAAATGGAATACCCACTTCAATAATGTCAGCCCCTGCTTGACCCAATTGGCTTAACAGACGACAACTTTCTGTAAAATTAGGATCTCCAGCAGTAAAATAACAGACCAGACCGCTTCGATTTTCCAGTTTCAATTGCTCTAATTTTTGATCTAGACGGTTCATGCTGTAGCTCCTGCAAGATATTTTTTGACCGTGTTTAAGTCTTTGTCTCCTCTGCCACTTAAATTGACAATAATGATCTGTTCTGGCTGCATTTCTTGAGCAAGTTGAATCGCATATGCAATCGCATGAGAACTCTCAAGAGCAGGAATAATACCCTCCTGTTGACTTAAAAGCTGAAAGGCATTTACCGCTTCTTGATCGGTGATCGCCGTATATGTAACACGTCTTGTTTCAAACAGAAGACCATGCTCAGGACCAACACCAGGATAATCTAAGCCAGCTGATATAGAGTGCCCCTCTAAAATCTGCCCATCTGAATCTTGTAATAAATAAGTTAAATTGCCATGCAGCACACCGACTTGACCCTTGCAAATAGAGGCGGCATGTTCACCGCTATTTGTTCCTTTTCCACCCGCTTCAACGCCAAACATTTTGACATTCAGGTCTTCTAGAAAAGGATGCATCAACCCTAATGCATTTGATCCTCCACCAACACAAGCAACTAGAGCATCAGGCAGTTTATTTTCTTTCAGGAGTATTTGGTTTCTGGCTTCTAAACCAATAATTTTCTGAAATTCTCTGACCATGGTGGGATATGGATGAGGGCCTGCACCCGTACCCAATAGGTAATAGGTTGTATCCACATGACGAATCCAGTCACGTAATGCTTCATTCATGGCATCTTTTAAAGTCCCACGCCCTTTTTGAACACTTCTGACTTCAGCACCGAGTAATTTCATACGTTCAACATTCATTTGTTGCCGCTGAATATCTGTTTCTCCCATAAAAATGGTACATTTCATCTTAAACAGCGCGCAAACCGTTGCTGTTGCAACACCATGTTGCCCAGCACCCGTTTCTGCAATGATTCTGGTTTTGCCCATAAATTTGGCTAATAAGATTTGCCCTACACAATTATTGATCTTATGCGCACCCGTATGGTTCAAATCTTCTCGCTTGAAATATATTCGAGCGCCGCCTGCATAAGCTGTTAGGTTTTTTGCATAAAAAAGAGGACTAGGACGACCAACAAATTCCGTTAAAATCTGATGATATTCAGCCCAAAATTCAGGTTTGTGCCGAACAGTATTAAAGGCTTGTTCTAATTCTTGAAGTGCTGGCATTAAGCTCTCTGGCATGTAACATCCGCCAAATTGACCAAAAAATCCCAAGTCATCAGGACCATTACCTGTATAAGGGGTTGTCATCTCATATCTCTTTTACTATCAAAACTTGTTTGATCTTAAAATATTTTCATTTTTATGATAATTGATATATTTTGAGCTTATGGTGTTAGAGAATTTTACAACATGAAACGCAGAACATTACCTCCCCTTAATGCTTTAAAAGCATTCGAGGCTGTCGCTAGAAATAAAAGTTTCAGTTTAGCTGCGGAAGAATTGTGTGTAACCCATAGTGCGATTAGCCATCAAATAAAGCAGTTAGAAGAATGGTTGGATAAAAAATTGTTTATTCGACATTCCTCGACCATCTCTCTGACGGCGGATGCCGAAGAATTATCGCTAGTTTGTACGCAGCTTTTTAATCGTTTAGAACAATGCGTCTTTGAGTTAACAAATAAAACTTCAGAAGTAGAAGTTGTAATAGGCGCTTCTCATAGTTTTATGGCAAATTGGCTGATTCCTCGATTAGAAAAGCTCGAAGTCATTTATCCCAATATCCATATCAAATTAATGACATGTAATGACTTAAAATTGTTAGAAAAAGAGAAAGTTGACATATTTATCAATAGCGTCAGTGAGCATCATCTACTTCCCAACTTTTTGAATAAATATCTGTTATTTCCCGATAACATGGGTCCTATTTGTAATCGTGAAATAAATCTTCTTCATTCCGTAAATGATCTTTTAAACTATCCATTACTTCATACCCACTCAAATAAAAGTGCATGGCATACATGGTTTGATCAGTTTCAAATAAGCTTTTCCCCAAAATCCAATGACCGTTATTTTGATAGTCTGAATTTAATGATAGAAGCTGCAGTGTCTGGGTTAGGAATTGCCATAGCACCTCAAATTCTAGTAGAAAAAGAAATGTTAAATGGAAAGATCATTGCCCCTTTTGGTTTTATCTATTGTGACTATAATTTTTATGCAATGGTCAGAAAAAATAACGAAAATCGTGATGTTATGAATATCATTGATTGGTTAATGGCCGAAGAAAAAAGTTAAACATTTAATCTTTGATTTGAAAAATTCTATTCAATTGCTCATCTATAACGTCTATTTCACATTCTGTTCACGCTGTGCTGCCTAAGGTATAAAGATACACTTCATACGGACACTGATGATGAGACTTGTAAAAACACTTATTGCTACAGCCTTATCCTTGCCGCTTCTGTTGTTAGCCGGATGTAAAAGTATTCCCAGTTATTCAGCCGATTATGCCCAATCCAGAAACGGTATTCAGGGGATAGCGCTGGATCAGGCTAAAGCTCAGGATATCGGCCTCCGCTTTACCTCAGCCTTTAATACCTTGGGCACACCGGAATTTGTGGAAAGAGCCGGATCGCTGTATGCTGACCAGCTGTTTATTAACGATACCTTATCGCAATTTTCATCCCGTCAAAATCTGCTGGAGCACTTTCAAGGCATGAACAAACGGGTCAGCAAGGTCAGCGTCAAGCTGTTAAACGCTTCTTATCATCAGGACTCTGCCTATGTGCACTGGCATATGGCCTATGATTTTAAAATGTTCGGCACGACCCGCAGTATGGACTCTTACGGTATCAGTGAAATCAAGATCAACGAAAACAACAAGATTATTTTCCAGCAGGATTTCTGGGACCCTGCGAACGGCCTGTACCGTTCCCTGCCTTATGTTGGAGGGGTCTACTCATGGCTACTGCCTTTCAAAAAATAGCGATCAGCACGACGTTAGTGATGGGATGTAGCTTCAGTCCATGGGCACAGGCACAAAGCCTGAATCAATGCGGCAATGGTCCGCTGATGGTGGGTCAAAAACAGGTCGGTATGGCCAGTTATTTTGCCCAAAACTGTAGCCAATCCTGGGAAAAACAAAATATACAGATGGACTTTTCCTATACCCAAAATATTCCGGAATGGGCATTTAAGCATGCGGCCACACATTTACTGAAACGTAATGTTAAAGACGCAAAAATACATGCTCTATTCAACCCAATCACCGATTTGTATCGTCCGGTCAGATCAGGCGACCTATACCGTTTAAAATACAACCATGCTACACAGACCCTGAGCTTATCCTTGAACCAGCAAGGTTTAGGGCAGCTTAAACATCCTCTGGCACAACAATATTTTAATATATGGCTGGGTCCCCAGCCATTTAGTGCTAAATTAAAACAGCAATTATTAAATTAGTATCTGCCGCTATGTCGAAACATTTTATCCTGATGGTTGAAGACCATTATGAACTGGCCTCTACCCTATGCGAGTTTCTGGAAGAACATGGCTTTGTGGTCGATCATGCCCGCAATCTGAGTGCTGCTAGACAATTACTGAAACAGCAACGCTACCATATCTTGCTACTAGACATTAATTTGCCTGATGGTTCTGGTTATGAATTGTGCGAGTGGTTACGCAATGAAGAGGGGTTGGACTTACCTGTCTTGATGCTTACCGCTCGGGATACCTTGGATGATAAACTCAAAGGCTTCAATTCCGGCACGGATGATTATCTGGTCAAGCCCTTTGACTTTAACGAGCTGGTGGTTCGGGTCAAGGCCCTGATCAAACGCTCCCTGGGTGAAGTATCCAACAGTCGTCTGCAAATTCATGACCTAATTTTGGACCCCGCAACACAGCAGCTAACTCGAGCTGGCCAGAACATTGAATTGCCTCCAATTCAGTTTAAACTTTTGAAGCTACTGATGCGTCACTCTCCTAAAGTACTGACCAAACAGGAAATTATGATGGAGCTTTGGGGTGACGAAGAGCCAGAAAGTGATGCTCTGCGCAGTCATATCTATAATTTACGCAAAATGGTCGATAAACCCTTTGAACAAAAGCTGATTCACACCATATCTGGGATTGGTTTAAAGATTGCTTTCGAAGATGAAGCCTAATTTAGGTACACAACGACAATCAGTCCAGTGGTCATTGCCAGGTCAACATTCTGATGGGTGACAATATAATATTGCCTGTCAAACAGCTCCACACGCCAACCTAGCTGTTTGCATAGCTTTTGCACCAATTGCAATCCAATGCCATGCCCTTTGATTTCCAGTTGTAGCTGCTGGCCAGACAGTTCCTGAACCTTAGAATTGTTAGGTAAAGGCATGCCGACCCCATTGTCAGCAATCAGCACTTTATTTTTTTCCAGAATCACATCAATTTCTGTGCCCTGTGAATAGTTCAGTGCATTGCGCAGAATATTACCAAACACCATTTTGGTCATGGATGGATAAAGTTTACGCGGCTGTTCATCGAGGTCTTTTTGCAGGTCAATCTGCATGCCTTTGTTATGACTGACACTCTCTAGATCCTGCACCAGATTGTCCAGACATTCTGAAAGCATGGTCGGTTCAGCAGTTAAAGTATTGGTGGTATTGCGGGCAATAGCCAGCAAGGTATCGACCAGCAGCTGCATGTCTTCAATGGTGTTATGCAGGCGGGTAAAGGACTTGTTGTCGCCATAGCGTGCCTGACACAGCTGCACATTGCCTTTTAAAATGGTCAGTGGCGTGCGGAGCTCATGGCTGACATCTCCGGTAAATTCACGCTCACGCTGAATAAATTCGCTTAATACCTGATGATATTTTTCCAGCGCCTGCTTGAGGTATTCAGCTTCCAGATTGGAGTCGGTGCGGATGTCCTGAAAAGGCGAAGCCTGATTTTTCTGATGTTCCCAGTCAATATGCTCCAGCGCATTAGCAAGACGGGTAATCGGGGAAAAATAACGTCGGGCCCGACGGTTCCACCACCACAATACGCTATACAGTACGAACAGGCTGACCATCAGCGGTGCCAGACCAAACAGCCAGACCAGCTTGTTGACGTTGCTTTCGCCAAACACCAGCAGCACATGCTGTCCGTCTTTTTCACCATACACGGTCATGCGCTCCTTGCCATCGACAAAATGCCGGTTCACCCCTTGCTCAAGCTGCATGTGGCGAAATTGGACTGGCGGCACATCGCTCCAGCGGTAACCATACAGGTTTTTGGTGTCGGGCAGTTCAGCAGCCGGATTACGTTCCAGCCGCTGCCAGTAGTGTGACATTTCCTGTTCTAGCGCAGTTCTGAGCAGGGAGCCCTTGATTACCCAAGCACTACAGCCAATCCCGATCACCACAGACAGGGCAATGAATCCGATTTGCAGCCAGTAATAACGGTTAAACACCTCACCCAGAGGATGATCGTGTTTGTCCCTGAACAGCTTTAACATTGGTGCATTCCCCGCTGGCCCATCCGATTCGCCATTCAATTATACGATTTTCTTTTTAAACAGAAAGTGACCGATCACCCACTCGCGTCCATGCTCATAACCGAACAGCTCGGCACAGGCCATAAAGAAAATCCGCCAGCGTTGCCACCAGATGACTGCATCTGCACCATAGGTCTGTTCAAACAGGGGCTGCAGCTCGACCTGTTTCCGGTCCATGTTCTCCAGCCAGGCATTTGCGGTGCGTTCATACTGCGTGCCGGCCCATTGCCAGTGCTGCTCTAATTGCAAATGCTGCTGGAAATGCAGAAAGGTCGAAGCTGCCGGCATCAGTCCGCCACTAAAGAAATATCTCGACATCCAGTCGAATTCATTTTTCACTTCAAACGGATAATGCAGGAAACGGTGACAGAAAATATGGCACCAGAGCAGACCATCCGCTTTCAGCCAGCTGCTGATATTTTCAAACAGTTTCTGGTAATTACGTACGTGTTCAAACATTTCCACCGAAACCACGCGGTCAAAGGACGCGGGTTCCAGTTGCAGCACATTGACGTCGCAGGTGATCACCGTCAGGTTCTGCAGTTTTTTCAGACGCGCCTGTTCCTGAATATACTGGCGCTGGGTCGAGGAATTCGACACCACCGTGATACGGGCCTTGGGATAATGCTCGGCCATATACAGACTCAAAGATCCCCAGCCACAGCCAATTTCCAGAATATCCTGTCCATCTTTTAACTGTGCACGCTGGCAATAGCTGGCCAGTGCCGCTTCTTCCGCCTGATCCAGCGTGGTATGAGTATGTTCAAACAGGCTGGCACTGTATTTCAGACGCTTGCCCAGTACTGCCTGGAAAAATTCGGTGGGCAGTTCATAGTGCTGTTCATTGGCCTTGTCGGTCTCGATGGCAATCTCGCTGTTTTTCAGCATATGCAGCACATCCATATAGCGCCGGGCTGCCAGTGCCGGGTCAAAGCGTCCTTCCTGTGCCAGACGTTTTTTGCTTAGGCTGCGAATGCCGGCGCGAATGACCGAATCGGGCAGCTTGCCGCTTTCGACCAGTTTTAAAGATTGTTGAATCATAAAGTCCATGTATTTACCTACTGTTTGGGTGGCCACGGAATAAACATTGAAGTTCGTCGTTGATAGTCTTTATAGTTGTCGCCGCGATGTGCCAGCGCCTGTTGTTCACTAAAGGGAATCCCGGTGATGTAGTACAGAAACAGCCACATCAGCATTGGATAAATCCATAATTCATAGCATCCTGCTGCCAGACCGAGCACTGGATAAGCAAACCAATGCAGCCATTCAAAAAAATAATTCGGATGGCGCGAATATTTCCACAAACCCTGATCCATGGTTTTACCTTGATTCTGTGGATCTAGCTTAAAACAGTAAAGTTGCTGATCGGCAGTGCTTTCGCCTATCAAAGCGGATAGCATGATCATGCCCGCCACAATCACAGTGACCAAAGTCCAGTCATTCCATTGCTCGGTCGAGATACTTAACAGCTTCAGCATTGGGTAAGAAAACAGTAGAGCCAATCCTGCCTGAAATATAAAAAACACCAGAAAACCAAAATGCTGATACTCCCCCATCGCTCGGCGCATGTTGGCATAACGCGTGTCTTCTTGGGTTTCACTGGCATAGCGCCGTAACAGATGCCAAGTCAGCCGTGAAAACCAGATCCCACTCGCCAGTCCCAGAAATAAGCGAACCAACATCGGTGCGCTGTCAATCGCCCAAGCGGCAATAATCACATTGAGGGCAATACTGAAACTCCAAGCGACATCGACCAGCCCTGCTCTACGGTTATAGGTCACCAACACCCAGCTACAGAGCATGATAAAGACATTCAGCATCAGTAAGTTCAGCAGCATTTCGGCCCTCCTGCTTTATCTTGGCTTAGTAGGCACTGGCTTCGAACAGCAGATGTACATCACTGATCACGCCTTCGCGGAAGCCACCTTCGCAATAACACAGATAAAAATCCCACATGCGGATAAAACGCTCATCAAAGCCAAGCTCAAGTACCTGATCATGCTGCTGCAAGAAACGCTGACGCCAACACTTCAGGGTTTGTGCATAGCTTTGACCAATATCTTCCAGATGTTTGAGACGAAGTTTTTGCTCAGAAGCGGTCTGGGTCATGACACTGATACAGGGAATAAAACTGCCTGGGAAAATATAGCGCTTGATATAGTCCACGGTATTCAGGGCTTTGGCATAGCGTGCATCTTCAATGGTGATGGCCTGAATCAGGGCCAGACCATTCGGTTTCAGCAGCTCACGGCATTTCTGGAAATAGGTGGATAAATACTGCTCACCTACGGCTTCGATCATTTCAATCGACACCAGCTTGTCGTATTTGCCTTCCAGTAAACGGTAATCTTTCAGCTGCACAGTCACGCGATGTGACAGTCCGGCTGCAGCGACCCGAGCCACGGCTTCATCATACTGTGCTCTGGAAATGGTGATGGTGGTGACTTTGCAGCCATACTGCTGCGCGGCATAAATGGCAAAACCGCCCCAGCCGCTGCCAATTTCGACCAAATGATCCATCGGTTTGAGTTGCAGTTTCTGGCAGATCAGCTCTTTTTTATAATCCGAAGCCTGTTCCAGGCTCATGCCCGGCTCTTTAAACACCGCACTGGAATACATCATGCTGTAATCCAGGAACAGCTTGAAAAAGTCATTACTCAGGTCATAATGCTCGGCAATATTTTTGCGGCTGCCATCAATCGAATTCTTGCGCGATTTATACCAGACCTTTAACAGTAACTGGCTGGCTTTGGCCACTGCATTCTGATTCATCAGATCCAGCACATCGCGGTTACGTGCCAAAATGCGGATCACATCGACCAGATCTTCACTGCTCCAGTAGCCACGGATAAAACCTTCGGCAGCACCCAGTACACCATTACGGAACAGTAGATCCATCAGACGGACATCATGCACCTGTATCACCGCCTGTAAATCGCTATTTTCCCCGACAGCCCCGTTCCAGACACCTTTAAAAATCAGCTGACCATGGCGTAATTTCAGCAGGTGGCGCAGTACCACCGGCAGTGTGCTTTGCTCTCCCATGAATAGTGTTTTCATCGCAATGTGTTTCCTTTTTCTTTTTTAGGATGTCGGTAAAACGGAATTTTCTTTTTCCATAAACGAAAGGCGTGCAGATAAATTCCGCTGACCATCCTGAAGGGTTCAAGAACTTTCAGTACAGCATAGCGATGCTGCTGTGAAGGAACCGTGATGGCCTGCAAGGAAAATTTCAGGGTGGCATCGAATTGCAAGATTCCCTGCTCAAACAGCTGCATATGAATCACGTTCTGCCGATCCGAAAAGCTGAAGCGCCAGCGATAATCCAGCCCCATCGGCATGAACGGCGACACATGAAAGGCCTTTTTAAAGTCAAACTGGTGACTCTGGTACGGCGCATGTTCGTCTGCATTGTTCCGGCAGTCGTGAATGTAGACCTGTCGTTCATTCCACGGTGTGTTGGTGATTTCACTCAGCACAAAGAGCAACTGGTCGGTGGCACCAAAGACCAGATAAAACACTACGGAATTGAAACGGAAACCCAGTGTGCGCGGCAAGGCCAGCACCCGGATGGAAGCGGCATGCGGTAACAGATAGTTTTCCCGCTTGATTAGCAGGCGTGCAACTTTCTGCCGGATTGAACCACATTCCATGCTCAGAAAATCGCGCTCATCCAGGGTCAGAAAATTCCAGCGGCTGGAAGACCAGAGCCAGGATTTACCGGTAAAGGTCGCGAGCTGATCCGGATCAAACCATAGATAGGTTAGCTGGGTCTCAAAAGCATGGGCTTTGGGCAAATAACGTCGGTGCCGGATTTCGGCAGAGGCAATCGCCAGTGGATACATCTGCATCATGTGCTCCTAGGCGGCCTGTTCGGCCTGTTTCAATAGCTGATCGACTACCCATGATGCGCTACGCGCCCCATCCTCATGAAAGCCCCAGCCCCAGTAAGCACCACAGTATGAAGTGCGGTTCTGGCTATTGATCTCGGCCCAGCGTTGTTGGGCTTCAATTGCGGGGGCATCAAACACCGGATGACGGTAATGCCGTTCGACCCAGACCTTTTTCGGATCCAAGGCAAAGTTAGGATTCAGGGTGGCAAAGACCTGAGTCTTGCATTGCAGGTTTTGCAACTGGTTCATCCAGTAACTGAAACCATAGTGCATACCGCTGTGCTGGAATGGCGTCTGTTCAGCTGCCTGACTCGGGGTGACATGCACATGCCAGCTGGCCCATTGACGACGGGATTTGGGCATGATGCGGGTATCAGAATGCACCACCATACGGTTAGCCTGATAGCGGAACTTGCCCAGCACGTCCAGCTCCTGCGCTGTCGGATCTTTAAGTAGTTTCAGGCTGTCGTCAGCATGACTGGCAAAGATTACCCAGTCAAAACGCTCACTGCCCTGTGCTGTTTCAACCAGTACACCATTGGAACTACGGGATACATGAAGCACACCCGTTTTGCGGAAGATAATATTCGTCTGGGACTGAATCGCACGAACGTAGCGAGCCGATCCACCCTTGACCGTGAGCCATAACGGCCGGTCTTTCAGTTGCAACATGCGATGGTGCTGGAAAAAGCTCACCACAAATTTATAGGGAATCTGTCCGGCCTGTTCCACCGGACAGGACCACAGCGCTCCACACATCGGATAGAGATGTTCCTGACGGAAGGCATCGCTATAACCATGTTGATTTAAATACTCATCAATACTGAGCTGTGCATCGACCTGTTCCACATCCAGATCTTTATTGGCCGCATAGAAACGGAACAAATCCGACAACATCGCGCGAAAATCTGCATTAAAAAAGTTTTGAGGTCGGAACAATAACGAGAATTTTTTTGAAGGATTGTACTGTAAGCCACTGACCTGATTATTCACCGAAAAGCTCATGTCACTGCTTTGCGATTGAATCCCAAGTTCTTTTAGCATCGAGCAGAACAGCGGATAGTTATGCTCATTAAAGACAATAAAGCCACTGTCCACCGCAACCTGTTCACCATCGATATTCAGCTGATGGGTATCGGTATGACCACCAAAGTAGTTATTCTTTTCAAAGACTATGACTTCATGCGCTTTGCTGAGTTTCCAGGCAGCGTACAGACCGGAAATACCTGAACCAATAATTGCAATTTTCATGGTGATTCCTTTGAATGAATAGTCGGAGTGCCGGTCTTGGCAGCTTTTTTCTGTTTTCGAGCCCGGGCAATTTTACTGACATCATAGACACGTGCGGGAATGGGCTTGAGTCCCCAGACCAGCCCGAACAAAGACATGAGTTTCAGCAGGTAATAGGTCACATCAATCTGCCACCAGTAAAAACCCTGCCGTGTACTGCCGGCATAATAATGGTGATTGTTGTGCCAGCCTTCGCCCAAGGTAATGATGGACAGAAATAAGTTGTTGCGGCTGTGATCTTCAGTGTCAAAATCCCGGCTGCCATAATGATGCGCCAATGAGTTAATACACAAAGTGGCATGGAGCAGCAACACAGTGGAGACCACAAACCCCCAGACCAGCAATTGCAGGCCGGAGGTACCGAGTTGCGGCCAGGTCATAGCCAACCACTCCCCTAGCGCATAAATACCGCCCGCGGTCAGCAGCACCACAATTAAACTGAAACGGTCCAGCCAGATCAGTTCCGGATATTTCAGCCAATCTCTAATGACTTCTTTACGCGTGGCAAAGTTATATTCGTTTAAAAACCAGCCAACGTGGCTGTACCAAAAACCATGTGTTGAGGAGTGTGGATCTTGTAGTGTATCGGTATAGCGGTGGTGATAACGGTGATGGGCCGCCCACCATAGCGGACCACGCTGTGCACTCATAGTTCCAATTAACACAAACAGGAATTGCACCGGACGCGAAGTCTGAAAAGTTTTATGTGACAGATAGCGATGAAAAAAGGCCGTAATGGAAAACATACGGATTAGGTAGAATGCGAGCATGAAACCCAGTGCAAACCACGATACCTCCACCCAGAATACTGCCAGACAGGCCAGATGCAGTAGAATAAAGGGTAAAATTCTGAACCACTGAATTTTACTATTTTCAGCAGTCAGGGTTTTGGGCGCTGTGGGTGTAGACCAGCTGTCTATCCATCGAATTAGACTTTTCAACATGGACTCATCCTAATTTTAAGCGACTGTCTTTATTCTGTTTGATGAGTGTAATCAGCCAGATATGAATTTTATGTGAAGTGAAAAAAAGCCGAACTGTAAGAGTCTAGGCAGTTCGGCCAAAGGGTAGCAGATTAATGCGGTAATTTGATTAACTTTGTGATGTCGTAACCATAGTGTTTCGCAGTCTCCAGATACGACTGGTAGGTGGCTTCATCCAGTTGCGGTTCACGTGACAAAATCCACAGGTATTTACTGCTTGGTCCACCTACTAGCGCCACTTTATATTCCGGGTCAACTCTTAACACCCAATAATGACCTTTGGTAAAAGGCATCCAGCGCAAACCTTGCGGCAAAAAGCTGACCTTGAGTTTGCTGTTCTCTTCATTTTGTGGATAGGCAATACCTTCGGAGCTGATCATCTCTCCACTGGCAATACGGCAGCTATTTAATACCCCCATAGTCTGGTTAGCATTGACGCTATATTGTGCAGTGATATTGGATACACACTTACGCTGAAAATACATCGGTAGATGCGCAATTTCATACCACTTGCCCGCATACCGTTGGATATCTACCTGATCGACTGCCTGAGGTGGAACCGTTTCAGCTTGCGTAGTAAAGCTTAAGCTGATTATCGCCAGCGTTGTCGCTGCCAAAACAGACTTGAATAGCATCTTCATTTTTTAGCCTTGTTTGATTTTAGGCTTAAGATAACTCAACAGCATGTGAACAAAGCGTGAAGACGAAATGATGTGATTCAGGAGGCGTGCTGCTAAAAAAGTCCTAGACTGGTTTCCGGGTTAAAGCCATTCTTTGCTGTCATCTGCCACAGGGGTACCATGCATCACATGCTGAATCATGGCATAGGCAATACTGCCCTTGAACGGAATTTCGGGTAACTGATCAAATTTGAAAAACTGCGCATCGCTCAGTTCATTTTACTGAATTTGAATGTCCCCTGTATGATATTCTGCCTTGAAGGCCATCATCAGATTGCTGGGAAACGGCCACGGCTGGCTGGCTAGATATTGAATATTTTTGATTTGTAGCCCCACTTCTTCCATCGTCTCACGGCGTACCGCCTCCTCCAGGGTTTCGCCCACTTCGACAAATCCGGCAATCAGGCTGTACATCTGGGTTTTGTTGCGGGCATTTTTTGCCAACAGAATTTCATCTGTACCCCGAGTAATGATGGTAATCACACAAGGATTTACCCGCGGATACTGGTTATAGCCACAGGATGGACAGAGCATGGCATAATGGCTGGCGTGCTGCTGGGTGGCGTGAGCGCACTTACTGCAAAAGCGGTGATTACGGCGCCATTCTAGCAACTGTACCGCACGGCTGGCCTGTTCAAACTGCGGTCTGCTCCAGACTTGCACCAGTTGCCGGATCGGAACCAATTGATAACCTTTAGGCACTGGTTCGTCTTCTTTAAGATCACGTGCAATGATCTTGCCATTTTCCGAGAGGTCTAGATCATGCTGCAATCTTGCTACCTGTGGCAACTGAAAATGCTCATCCACTAGTAATTGTTGCTGTCTAAAAATATATGCATTTTGAATGCATGCTCATGACATCCACTGATTAAAAAAAATCCCATACATAGGAGTGTATGGGACAAAACTAAGGAAGCTTACATGGAGTAACTTCTAAGCAGATACTAGGTGCAAGCTGCCTGAATTACAACCATAATAATTTGTATCTTTTTGATTAAAATCACATAATTTTCACACCACCTATGCATTAAGGAATGATGTAATGTGAATTTCATCAATGGGCTGTAGCATTACAGAGATGGACAGTCTTTTATTGCAGCAATCATGATTCCTGTGCAATGCCAGCTGATCATCTGGTCGAGTTGAATTGATTCAACATGCGCGTTGATCTTTATTTTCACAAAAAATTGAACTGTTCGGCTTTACACTGCGCTCTCTTTCACTGGTTCTGAGATAGGTATGCGTTTCGGTTTAATTCTAGGTGACCAGCTTCATCATCAGCTTGCTACGCTCAAAGCGCTGGACCGTACCCAGGATGTGATCCTGATGGCCGAAGTGGTTGAGGAAGCCACGTATGTCGCGCATCATCCGCAGAAAATTGCCCTGATTTTTAGCGCCATGCGTCATTTTGCCAAAGAGCTCAAGGCCGAGGGCTGGCGTGTACGTTATCATGCTTTTCAGTCCGGCAGTCCGATTCGCAGCCTGCTGGATTTTGTGCAGGGACAGCAACAGCTGTTCCCTGTCACAGAACTAGTCATGACCCAATGCGGAGAATACCGCTTGCAGCAGCAGATTGAACAGCACTGGAGCCAGCAGCTGCAACTGTCGGTACAGTGCCTGAATGATGAGCGTTTTTTCTGCAATCCGGAGCAGTTCCGGTACTGGGCCAGCCGTTACCAGACGCTGCGCATGGAATATTTTTATCGGGAAATGCGCAAGCAGACCGGCTACTTGATGCAGGGACAGCAGCCGCTTGGACAACAGTGGAACTATGACAGTGCCAATCGCAAGGCCTGGTCAGGCAGTCCGCCATTGCCTCCAGCACTTCATTTTGAACGGGATCAGATTGATCTGGATGTACTGGAACTGGTTGAACGCGAGTTTTCCCATCACTCTGGCAGTCTTGCCGATTTTCACTGGGCCACCACGCGCAGCAATGCCCTGCTTGCATTGGAGCATTTCATTGCCCACAGTTTGCCGCATTTTGGCGAGTATCAGGATGCCATGGTTCAGGGTGTAGATATGGTGTTTCACAGCCTTCTCTCGCCTTATCTGAACTGCGGCTTGCTGCTGCCAAGAGAAGTCTGTGATGCGGCAGAAGCGGCCTACTGTGCCGGTCATGCACCACTGAATGCGGTGGAGGGTTTTATCAGGCAGATCCTTGGCTGGCGCGAATATGTGCGTGGAATTTACTGGCTGTACATGCCGGAGTATGCCGGCCGCAATGCGCTGCAGTACTCAACACCGTTGCCACAATTTTACTGGACTGGCCACACCCAGATGAACTGTATGGCTGAGTGTTTCCGTAATACCTTTCAGCATGCCTATGCACATCATATTCAGCGTTTGATGGTGACTGGCAATTTTGCCTTATTAACTGGTTTACACCCTCAGCAGATCAGCGAGTGGTATCTGGCAGTCTATGCCGACGCCTATGAATGGGTAGAACTACCGAACACACTGGGCATGGTAATGCATGCCGATGGCGGCTTGATGGCCAGCAAACCCTATGCGGCTTCGGGCAATTACATACATAAGATGTCGGATTACTGCAAACACTGTAGCTACAATGTCAAAACCCGTACCGAGCCAGACAGCTGTCCGTTCAACAGCCTGTACTGGTATTTCATGATCCGGCATGAAGCGATATTCCGTACCCATCCACGTATGGGCATGATCTATCGGCAGCTGGACAAACTGAAAGATCGGCAGCAGATCATCAGCCATGCCCAGCAGCTTCTTAGCCGGATCAATGAGTTATAAACGATGAAAAAACAGCATCTCCCTGAAAAAATATGTATTCACTGCTTGCGCCCTTTTACTTGGCGCAAAAAATGGCACCGTTGCTGGGAGAAAGTACGATACTGTTCTGAACGATGTAAACGTGTGTCCAGACGTTTATCAAAATAAAACACTTAGAAACGCCTGTATTGGCGTGAACAATAGGCACGTATCACATCAGGTGAACGCAGCTGCAGATGTTTGGTTTTTCGGCCAGTCACGCGTGCACGCCACATTTTAAAGCTACTGTGTTTCAAATTTTGCCGCATCAAGCGAATCACCGCCGCTTCATTTAAACCATACTCACATAAAATAGCTTCAAAAGGAGTTCGATCTTCCCAAGCCATTTCTATAATTCTGGATAAGTCCTCTTCAGAAAATTGATTCATACCATTCTCGTTTTTAATCATCACGAAGCGTGAATAAGCTTTATCGACTTTAATCTGACTAAAAGAATAACAATACAATCATGAATTTTTTGTGATTTTTCTGTAGTTTAGGGACTCAGCACGAATAAAAGGGCTAGTTAAACTAGCCCTGTTAAGTCTTAGTTACCTCTATAAGTCGAATATCCATAAGGACTTAAAAGGGCTTTGTATTTCAAATCTTTGTGCAACAAAGCCGTTTTACCTTCCAAACTTTTGTCCAACTAAGCTATTTATAAAAATAAAAAAAGTCCAAGATAAAAAATCACATCTTGGACCAAGGAGTATTCATAATACTATTATCAACAATTCATATGTAATAATTTTTCAAGCCACTTTAAAGTAGGATATTTATCTTTTCACATTTTTTTAATTCAACTAAAATTTCATCATTAATAAAAATATTCTTTTCAGAAAATTTATTTTTATTAACTTCAGGAAAATAGTAATCATTTATAAAATAGGTCTGCTAGGTACCTATTGATTCATATTTAAATATAATCTTTTTGATTAAAAGCAATTCTATTGCATTAACAATCTTAGACTCAGATATTTTCAACTCAAATTCAATTCCCTTTAACGACATTTTTATACTTCTCTTATGCTGATTAGCCATAAGTACAAGCAATAAAAAAACACTCAGAAGAGTAATGGAATCTTTCATAGTAAGATCACAGTAATTTAATTGAAATTTACAATCCTTAAAAATTAAACAATTTAATTTAGAGAATTTTGAAATTTTGTTTTTCATACAGCTACATCTAGGATCAAGCACTAAATATGCTTGACCCTAATTAAATGGATTATTTTTTAATACCAGTAATTTCTACAGTCACTCGTCTATCTGGTTGTAAACACGAATGTAATTCATCCTTTGCTTTAACTGAAAAACATCCATCAGTTAATGGTGAATTTTCGCCCATACTTGAATAACTAATAATTTGGTTAGGTATCCCATGCTTGCTTAGATATTCCCGAACAGTATTTGCGCGAGCTAAACCAAGCTGCGCGTTGTAAGATTCACTTCCTAATCTATCCGTATGACCAACAAGATGAATTTTACTAACACTTGAATAAACAGTATTGATTTTTGAAGCCAAACTATTTAGCTCAATGCGTCCTTTTGGTAATAAATCTTTTTGTGTTGAACCATCAAATTTAAATAATGCATCTGCACTTAAATTTAAAATTTCAGTTTTTGGCTCTTGAATTTGCTGAATAATTGTATTTGTATTCGATGGATACATAAAATTATTACAATCTTCGCCTTTCCAAGATAAACGTTCCGCTAAATAATCTTTATCAAAATCAATTCTTAGCTGACAACGCTTATAATTTTGTGTATTAGGAATTCTAATATCTAAAACATAATTCCATTTTTTAACAAAAAATACACTTTCATTAAATTGAGGATTTCCTAATAAGTGGCGAAATTGATCTTTTGTTAAACCAATGTCTAAACGACTTACATCATCATATTCATAACGTTTAACTTGTTCTAAATAACTTTCCTTTATTTCAGGAAAATCAACTTCATCAGAAACTTCAATTTGTTCGATTGCTTTCCCTTGACTAGCAAAAAAAACTAAAGAACTTAAAAATAAATACTTAAATGACAATTTCATAATAACAATCTCTATATATTTGTGATCATAAGTTGCAGAGAATATGCCCTGCATATCCTCTGCTTTTTGATAGACATTTAATTAGTCAATCACACCACTAATACCAATACGGAAGCTTGGATCGCCTTGAGAGGCTGCAGCTATACCACTTGTTAATGACCATCGACCATTGTCAGCAGTTTTTCGTAGTGTCACACCAACTGCATTTTCACCGCCATGATGTGCAGCAGCTGCTGCGTATGTCCATTTACCAGCAACGTATGGAGCTGTTTCTAAAGACATTGCTGCAGCAATACCAGCCATCGCACGTTTTTCCACATCATCAATACGTTTATTAGTTGTATAGAATGATTGTTGTAATTGATCACCTAAGTTCGTAATCTTCTGATCCAATTGATTATCTCTTTGATCTAACGCATCAAGAGCATCACCAACATTGTGCTGAGTCCCACCCCCAACGTTATAAGTAGGACCGGTATTGGTTTCATAATTTGCTCCACCACCTAAATAGTTATAGATATTGGTATTACTTGCATGTAATTGGGAACCATTAATAGCATCTTGAGATGTTGAAGTAATTGCTCCATCCGCCACATTAGTGACTTTATTACCACCTGCATTAATGCCAGCTTGGTCAATTACTACATTACCAACTGCAACTTTATCTGCAGCAACTGTACCCGAAGTAACCGAATCAAAAGTTACATCCTTCTTAGTTGAAACTTCATAGTTAGTACTACCATCTTTATTTGGAGTAGCTTTAACTGTAATGTTTTCACCTTCAGTCACAGTAGATTTAGCTGCTGCAGCGGCTTGAGCTGCATTTTGTGCAACTTGTTTTAACTGATCTTCTGTCGCAGCTTGGCCTGAAGTAATATTGTCTGGATTCCATGTTGTATTGGTTAAACCATTTACGGTACCAGCATCACCATTTACAGTAACTTGACCTGCCGTGATGGTTCCTGTTGATCCATCAATTTTTACATCACCAACTTCAATCGTTCCTGCGTTACCATCAATAGATACAGCGTTATTACCTGAACCCACTTTAATTTGATCGCTCAAACCAACTGTAATGTCATTACCATTGTTGCTAACAGTCACACCACTAGCAGAATCACCTTTAATATTAACGGTATCCCCTGGTTTCACAGTACTTGCTGCTGATGTACCTGAATCTGTAGCAACTATCCAACCTTGATTAGCATTTGCTGCTTGATCATTAATATACTTAATTGCATCATCAATATTTGATTGACCAGTTCCACCAATGTTAGTCCAGTTGATTTGGTTATTAACATATGTCGCATTACCACCAAACAAGTTCGTGATATTGTCACCCAAGGCATAAAGCTGACTGCCATTCACAGCATCTGTGGAATCTTCCGCAATTTCACCATCGGCAACCTCAGTAACTTTTTTACCGCCTGCATTAATACCATCTTTAGTAATGCTCGGACCGCCAGCAATCTCTAGGCCATTAGTTGTAATTGATGTATCACCTACAGTAACTTTAGTGAAATCAACTTCATCTTCTGTTGCAACCGTATAGATCTTTTGACCATCAGCACCAATCACTGAGCTAACAGAAATATTTTTGCCTTCAGTTACCTCTGTTTTTGCTGAAGCTGTTTTACCGTCAACGTAGGTCTTATTGGTAATGTGATCGCCGTTAGTGATCGGACCGGTATATGTCGCACCGCCGTTATTCACTGTGAAGCTATCACCCAACTTAGTTTCACCAGTGGCATACAGGTTAGTCGTATTCACTTGATTGAAAGTAACATCCTGAGCAGTCGATACCTTGATCGCACCTGTACCATCATCTTCAAGTACGATGTTGTCGCCCGTCACAAAGTTAAC